>JANQFD010000042.1 GCA_028278005.1 Chlorobium sp.
CTGTCGATAAGCTCCTGACAGAGAGAGACGAATTTCTGCTTGTTGATCGTCGGCTCTTCGTCGGCAAGAATAAAGAACCCGACGTTATATTTCTTGACCAGAACCTCGATCTCATCGACAAAATGCTTCGGGCTTCTTGCACGGTAGCGACGCCAGAACTGCCACTGGGAACAGAAAGTACAGGTGAACGGGCAGCCGCGTGCGAAGTTCGGGACCGCAAGGCGGCAGTTAAGCGGGGTATAGATATACTTGTCCCAATCATAGAGGCTCCAGTCGGGTGTCAGGTCATCGAGATCCTCTATAACCGGATGAGCAGCTGTGGCGTGGACCTCCCCGTCATCGTTTATATAGGCGATGCCGGTGATGTTCTCACGCTCTTTCAGGTCATTGCCGGCCTCGATGGCCTTGATGATATTGACGGCAACCTCTTCCCCTTCACCACGGATTACATAGTCGGTTTCGGGAGCTTCCGAGAGAACCTGAGGATACATGAAGGTCGAATGAATGCCGCCCATGATCGTTCTGATCTTCGGATCGACTTTCTTGGCGATCTTCATGATATCCTGAGCCTTGAAAATGGAGGGTGTGATATTGGTTGTCATGACCACGTCCGGCTTGTTTTTCCGGATGATCTCCTCAATGGTTTCATCCGGTAGATCCTCGGCCATGGCATCGACAAAGCGAATTTGAGTAAAGCCTGCTTTTTTCAGTGCACCGCCGATGTATGCGACCCAGCTCGGTGTCCAGTTTCCGGCGATTTCGGCTCCTCCAGAGTGATAATTTGGCTGAACCATCAAAATTTTCATCGGTATCCACCCTCCTGATATGTTTGTTAAAAGCTCTTCAGCTTGTCAGAAAACGATTGAGAGAAAAGGTTGTTTTGGTTCCGAAAGTGTAAAGAACGCCTAATTTACAATTAATTTCTCAAATTTAACATTATAGTGCCTGATATTACTTCCTTTCAGCGTGCATGAGCATGGTATGATAAAACCCGAAACTGATTTTCTGACTGTTTTTTACAACCATACCGGTTTCCTCCATCGCCCTGTTCATATTTTCATTCGTGATCATCTGGATCGTTGTTCTGCGTTCTTTTTTAGGGAAAAATCCTCCTATCCAGTGCTGAAACGCAAGAATCCTGTTGTAGGGAGCATAGGTGAAAATGATCGGGCCTTTTGTAAGGCCGGACAGGTTTTTGAATGCTTCTATAAATCCTTCTGCGGGATAATGAATCAGCACGTCGAAACAGACGACGGCATCATACGTCCCTTTAACCGCTTCAATGGTGTTTACTTCGAAATCTATCTTGTCTTCTACACTTTTAGCTTTCGCTTCTTCGCGTGACTTGTTGACCATCTGTGCAGCAATATCAACGGCTTTGACATGGTAACCATTTCCTGCAAGGCGGATGCTGAAGAGACCGGTACCGCATCCTGCATCCAGAACAGTCGAATTATCGGGCAGGTTGAGCTTTTGAAGCCACTCGTATGCCTTGTCCATCATAACAGCGTGGCCCTCTCTGACCGTCGTGCGTACGGTTGAGAGTTTTTCGTTTCCGTAAATCGATGACCAGCGATTGAATCCGTTACCGTTGAAGTATGAACGGAGCATCTTCTGGTGTTCTTCAGCATTGAATGATGATGTATTGCTCATGCTGTGTCTTGTAGATTGATAAAGGTTTTGAATGTTGTTAGTTGCTGTGGGCGCCTTCCATCCGGGTTTCAAGTTCGGTGTAGAGTTCCTGCAGCTCTTCAATTGTTTCATTGTCGGTATGCCAGAAACCTCTTGCGTTTGCTTCGAGAAGGCGTTTTGTCATTGACATGGTTGCATGAACGTTCAGGTTTTTCAATTTTTCGAGCATGTCCCGGTCTTTGAGAAACGTTTCGTTGAACTGATCGTATGTCCAGTCTTTCACCGCCGAGGCGGTAGCGCTCCAGCCATAGGTATTACTGAGGTGCGACTCTATTTCCCTCACTCCCTGATAACCGTGCTCGAGCATCGATTCATACCACTTTGGATTCAGGAGTTTGGTTCGCGTTTCAAGCGCCACCATGTTTTCAAGGGAACAGATTTTCTGTTTCTTGCCAAAACCGCTAACGTCGCCCACCATTACTTTCGGCTTCGATCGGCTGACCTGTTCCACCGACTTCGAAACGCCCCCAAGATACTCATAATAATGGTCAATATCCGATACTCCCATCTCATGGCTGTCAATATTCTGGTAGGTCAATGTCACGTTGCGCAATGCGGAAGTTAATATTTCCGGCGATTCCTGCCATGAACCATCTCTGCTGAAAGAAAAACTTTTCCGATTGATGAAGGTTTCCGAGAGCTGGTTGTCGTTTTCCCAGTTGCTGCTTTCGACAAGATGGTTTACGTTTGCACCATAACTGCCGGGAGCATTGGAAAAGATCCGGTTTGATGCGTTTTCGAAGGTAATGCCTTCTTCTGCAACTTGCCGAAGAACGTTCTTTCGAACAAAATTGCTGGTTTCTGGTTCTTCGGCCGCTGCCGCGAGCCGGACAGCCTTGTCAAGCAGGGTGATCTGATGGGAAAGCAGATCGCGGAAAATACCGCTGATGGTAATTACTACATCGATGCGGGGTCGTCCAAGTTCTTCACAAGGAATGAGCTCGACATCGCTGATTTTGCCCAGCTCGTCGGTTTTCGGCCTTGCGCCCAGGAGCGCCATGGCTTGCGCAATACCTTCACCGTCACTCTTGATGTTATCGGTTCCCCAGAGTACAATCGCGATTGATTCAGGCAGACTGCCGCACTCTTCGCGGTACAACTCAAGAAGCTGCTCGGCAGAAGTTCTTCCTCTGTGCTGGGCGAACATCGATGGTATGCTGAACGGATCGAGGCTGTGGAGGTTTCGTCCCGTTGGTACTATATCAGGGTTTCTTGCAAGATCGTTTCCGGGCGAGGGTTCTATGTACCTTCCTGAAAGAGCGTCAAGCATTGCAGGAATTTCACGGTTACTGACCATCGAAACAAGCACGCGCTGCAGCTTTTTCCATAGTCTGTCCATGCGCAATGGTTTGATCGAGGTTTCCTGTTGAAGATAGCGTTCGGCGGCCGATACCCTTACCGGAAAAGCGGCTTCCAGGATGGTGCGGATTTCTTCTTGCGTTCTTTTTCCTTCGGGGAGGGTGCCGATAAAACGTCTTATTGTTTCCCTTGAGGTTGCCATAATCTGCCGCAGCTCCTTGCTTGTATCACGATCGGTGCTGCTTTTTTCAACAAGCGTGTTGTAATCGATTTTGCGAAGCTTGCAAATATACTCCGGCAGGGAAAGATTGTTCAGTGCCTCCAATGGCTGACCGGCAAGCAGTGTGAGCTGATCGACAAGAGAATCCGGAGACGGATCTTTACCGATAATGTGCAGGCCGAGGGGGATCATGCGTTCTTCGATCTTGTAGAGCTCACTATTCAGGGCAGCGAGGTACTGCTCGACAGAGCGGCTCCCGCGGTCAAGGTCAATTTCGAGAGTTTCCGTCAGGGCCGTGATTTCTTCAAGAACTTCAGGAGATTGTTTGCTGTAGAAGTTTTCTATAAGATCCCTGAGTTGACGAAGTCCCTTGTAGAGCCCTGCCTGTTCAAGAGGCGGGGTGAGGTAGCTTATCAAAGTTGCCAAGCCGCGTCTTTTTGCAATGGCGCCTTCGCTGGGGTTATTGACGCAGTAATAATAGAAATCAGGCATGTTTCCTATAAGCCGTTTCGGCCAGCATGAAACGCCGAGACCAACCTGCTTTCCGGGCATGAACTCGAGGGCTCCGTGTGTTCCGAAGTGAACAACGGCATCGGCCTGCCAGATATGTTCCAGCCAGGAGTAAAACGCGGCAAACGCGTGGTTCGGAGCGGCATCTTTCGTCATAAGCAGCCGCATCGGGTCCCTTTCGTAACCGAAGCTCGGCTGCTGGCCGATAAAGATATTGCCAAAAGTTTTTCCGAGTATATGGAAACGAACACCGTCAGTAAGCATCTCGCCCGGAGCGTTACCCCAGAATGGCTCGATTTCATGATAGTGTGGGAAAATTTTCCGGTACTCTTCAACATGAAGGTGGTCATCGACGTTACCGTCAGTGCCGAAGATATCCCGGTTTCCTTCGAGAAGTTCATCCTTGAGCGAGGCAGCGCTGTCCGGAAGCCTGACTGAGTAGCCGGCAGCTTCCATCTCGACAAGCAGTCCGAAAAGGCTCTTGAAAACATCGAGATATGCAGCTGTGCCTGCATTGCCGAGGTTCGGAGGGAAGTTGAAGAGTATGACAGCTATCTTTTTGTTCGATGGGGTTTTTTTCCTGAGAGCGACATGTTTCAGAACGCGGTCTGCGATTATTCCCGTTTCTTTTGGCAGAGGGATTGTTTTTTCACTTTCTTCCTCTGTACCGGCATAGACATGCGGTTCAATAGAGCCGTCCAGTTCAGGTATGGCGACACTCAGAGCTGTTTGCAGAGGGGTTAGTCCAAGGTTCCCGGATCTCCACTGTTGGATGGTCTGGAAGGAGAGGGGGACAAGATTGAGGTAGGGTACACCAAGTTTCCCGAGTGCTTCAATTGCCTCTTTGGCCCGATTTTCCGCAGGACCTCCAACCAGCGAAAAACCGGTTGCATTGATAACCAGGTCAGGAGAAAGCTTGCCGGCACTCTCTCTTCCGAAAAAAACTTCAAGTGCAGGACGGAAATCAAGGTTTCCACAATATGCGATGCATGCATCGGCTCCCCGTGATTCGATTGCATGGAGAAGATGCTCAAGGTGATGCATGTTTTTGCTCAACACGGTTGCACGCATGGCAAGAATGACAATAAGCCCTTTGCTGTTGTCAGTTCCTCTTTTTTTGCCGAGCCATTCTTTGAACCGGACAGCATTATAAAACGGCTCGGACGCATCTGGATGGTAGAGTGCAGTGTCAGGGTAAAATACCGGATCTTCCTGCGGCATTTTTTTGGTGAACGAAGGCACATAGCGATCGATCAGGAGGGAGAGAAAGCGCTTCATGTTTTCATCAGAACCATTGAGCCAGAACTGATGAGCAGCAATAAAAGTATGGATATCCCTGGCCTTACCGGGTATGTGTTTTATAACCTTGCTTATGTTACGTACCAGTGCAAGCTGCCGCTGGCTTTCTCCGGAACTGTTTTTTGGCTTGAGCCGCGACATCAACTCACCAAAAACACTTTTTTTCTTCTGTTCTTCTCCGGAGTTATGAATGATAAATTTTCCCAGACGGGTCTGACGGATAAGAGCCGGATTGCTTGTAATTATACAGACCGGGCAAGAAGCCCTTGCAAGAAGTTGTTCAAGGGGTCTGACAATTTCTTCACTGAAAAGCATCGAGCCGAAAATAAAGTCGGTCTCAGGCAGTGCCTGTTCAATTTTACGCCAGACCTTTTCGCCATTGTTGAACCCGAGATTAAAAACCGTTACGTCGAGTCTGCAATCGAAATGGTTGTTTAAAGCAACAACAGCGTTTTTCAATGCACTGTTATTGGTTGCTTCCATTGTCAAAAAGAGGAAATGCATCCGTGCTTCTCTGTGTTTTTTTTGATATGAGCAGCTTCCTGAACCCTGAAATGCAGTTTTTTTCGGGGCAGGCTTCATATCTCTGAAAAGGATGTGAAAAGCAACCGTCACACTAAATGCATGTACCCGATGACACATACATGCTGCCGCTATGATAAACGTAGAAGGCAGGCCATTCACGAATCCTTGCAGAGTAACCCGGTGAGGGTATCAAATTAACAGCACCTTATTCTGCAGGAAAAGTTTTGAGGAGAAGGGAATAAAAGAAGATCTGTCTGAAAGTGTGGAATTGCCAGGCAGATGTTTTGTAAGAGAGCCGGATTTCTGGTAAAAGATGGTGTGAAACGACGTGCCGTTCAGGGAGGAAGGATTCTCTGACGACTGAAAGCGGGAGGACAAGTAAAGCATCGATGCATCTTCGTCGAAAAAGCTTTGAACCATAACCACACCGGGTGCATGCTCATTACTTTTTGACTTGGCGTTGAAAGATGTTGTCTTGGCAAGGAAGTTATAACCTAAAACCGAGACGAGGAAGAAAAGAGATATCTCAAAAAAACGCCAGAGACTTCTGGATATGTTTTGCTTTACTGGTGCTGACATACAGCAAATTTTTTAAATATATCAAACTGCAGAGCAATATTAAAACCTGTGCGATGTAGTTTTGCCTGAAACAACGCTGTTTGCGTGTTATCAGCGTGTTATTTGTGGCGAAATAAAAAAAGCACTCTCCACGAGCGCTTTTTTATTTGAGCTTACAGGATATCCTGCACTACTATTCGTCAAGCATGCCTTCAAGTCGATCCTCCAGGTCTGCATAGATTGCCTGGAGCTGATTGATGGTTTCCTGGTCGGCTTTCCACATACCTCTGCCGTTTGCTTCGAGCATTCTTCCGACGATATTCAGGGTGGCCTGGGGATTGACCTGGGTGAGACGCTCACGCATTTCAGGATTGAAGGCGTACGTTTCGGCGGCTTTTTTGTAAACCCAGTCGTCAACACCCTTGGTTACGGCATCCCAGCCTACCATATAGGTAAAGCGGTTGCTGATTTCCGTGGCTCCGGTGTGTCCCTGATCGATCATGCTCTCAAACCATTTCGGGTTCAGGAGCTTCGAGCGGAACTCAACTTTCAGGGCTTTGTCGGCGTCATCTACTTTTACGTCTGCCGTGAATGTTTCGACGTAGTTCAGTTTGACATTGTTGCCCTTGGTGTTTCTTTTTCGTGCGGAAAGCTGCAGTGAGCCTGAGGAAGAGAAGTATCGGTCGATGTCGGAAATGCCGTACTCGGCGGAATCGACCTGCTGGACGACACGGTCAACGGTGCCGAGAAGGTTTTCGAGAATTTCCGGTTGCTGATCGCCATAGCGGTTGCCGCCATAGGCATAACTTGTTCTTTTAATGAACATGTTGTCGAGATCGTCTTCGTTTTCCCAAGCGGAATCTTCGATCAGCTCTTCAACCATGGAGCCGTAACTGCCGGGCGCCTGGGTGAAAAGCCTTGCTGTTGCCGCTTCGAAATCCTGGCCCTTTGCGACAGCTTCGTCGACATGTTTTTTGATGTTGTTCATTTCTGCCGGTTCGTCGGCTTTTGCCGCATCCTTGACCAGCTTATCCAGCAGGTCGACAAGCACTCCGAATGTGTCACGGAAGATCGAGCTGATCTGAATAAGAACATCGACTCTTGGGCGGCCCAGTTTTTCGACAGGAACAAGGGCATAGTGGCTGATTTTACCCTGGGCGTCGTATGCCGGTTCGGCGCCGATGAGATTGATGATGACCGAGACCGCTTCCCCTTTGCTCTTGATGGTGTCAAGTCCCCAGAGAACCTGTGCAATGGTTTCGGGGTTCTCGCCATTGTTTTCTTCCTGGTGGCGTTTGATGATTGTGTCGGCAATCTGTTTCCCCCGCTTGAAGGCAAGTTCTGAAGGGATGCGCCAGGGATCGATGGCATGCATGTTGCGCCCGGTCGGAAGAACACTTGCTCCGTCGCGAACAATATCGCCGCCTGGGCCAGATGGAATGTACTCGCCGCGGAGAGCACTCAGTAGAGAAACCATTTCCCGGCTGTTGTCCTCCAGTGCCTGTTTGAGGGCTATTCCCTCTTTCAGGGAAGCATTGAGCGCATCGGCCATATCCTGGTTGATTTTCGCTTCACCTGTCAGTACCTTGAAGACGGCTGCAGGGTTGGCGTTGTCGGTAAAGATGGTTTGGTCGATAAAGTCTTTTGTATGCTCGTCAACCCGTTCCCTGACAGTCAGTGCCTGCTGCTCGCCTTTTCTGGCTCTTGTTGCAAGCGAAGCATAGTCGCCATAGGTGCCCGACTCTCCGATAGCCTGAAGGATAACCGAGGGCAGGGACTGTTCGTTACCGCGAACTTTAAGGTATTCCGATATGGTTGTGAGCTGGTTTTCAAGGGGAGGAGTTTCTCCGAAAATATGCAAAGCGTTGGAAATCAGCTTCCCTTCGAGTTCCATGAGGTAGGTATATAGGCGGCTGAGGTAGTCACTGAAGCTTTCCCCTTCCACCCTCGGGCAGTCATCCGTCAGGTTCAGTTGCTCGGCCTTTTCGATAATGGTCTCTTCAGCTTCAGGGTCGGCAAGTTTTTTAAGGTCGCGTTCCCTGTAATCGTTGAGCATGTCCTTGAATGCAGGCAGTTCCTTGTAGAGTCCTGCTCGGGCCAGTGGCGGGATGTTATGGGAAATCATGGTTGCGTAACCGCGGCGCTTGGCAATATTTGCCTCACTTGGATTGTTGACCGGATAGATATAAAAATGCGGAACCTCGCCAAGCAGCGCATCGGACCAGCAATCGCCGGTTACACCGAGCTGAAGACCGGGCATCCACTCTACGGTGCCGTGCATTCCTACATGGATCAACGCATTGGCGTTGAACTGGCGGCTGATCCAGCGATAGAAAGAG
>JANQFD010000076.1 GCA_028278005.1 Chlorobium sp.
TTTTCTGGATGGTGAAGACATTCCGGTTTCGGAGAGTTCCCTGATGGTTTCAAGCAACTCCTTGAGGTCTCTTTTCTGGACTGCATCGATAATAAAGCCGGGAGCGGGGAAATCGGGTTTCACTACTGCGGACCAGGAAAGAAAGGTGCCATTCCGGTTCTCGTCCGGGGTAAGTATCCATTGTCCGCTGAACGTTTTGAAATCACCACTGATCAGGTCGAAGGAAAGGGTATCGGGAAACGATTCAATAATAGCGGACCTGGTATTGAATTTAATTTTAATAAACAATACTCCGGTTTTGCTTGTTTGATCGACAATCTTCAGATTGCCGTTTTCTTCAACAAGCCGGCTTTTCTTGACCCTTGGCATGGTACTGGCAAGGTTGTTGTAATCGGTTATGTAGGACCATATCCTTTCAGGAGTTGACCGGATATATATCGATCCTGAAACATCGATGACATCATCGTCGTTACGAAAAAGGTGTATTACGGTCTCTCCATCGAGCAGCCTCGAGCGGAGAGGTGACAGCGTATCGGGTGACGGTTCTGCGATTGCAGGCGGGGTTGCGACCGCAAAAAGCATGAAGGCAAGAAAACAGGACAGGGTCAGTGGACCTTTTTTCATAAGGTATACTCTTTTGTTATACCGCCTTTTTCAGGGAATGATGGTATCCGTCTATTGTTGCGCGGGTTCAGGTATTCAGATCGCATAGAGCTGAGGCGGCGGATTCGGCACGCTGTTTATGAGCGTGCAGGATGCCCGGAAGGTCCTGACGCTGGACAAAACTTACCAGGATAGGCGGTGCGAAAAACAGCGGTTTTATTTGCGCGTTGTAATGCAGAAAAGTGCCTTCATGCTCAGGGTGGGTTTCAAGCAGCCATTCCCCGTGGTAGATATGAAAATCCCCGCTGATCTGCTCGAAAGTTACCCGGTGCAGGTGCTCTTCGTATATCTTCAGACGGAAATTGACGGTTTTCTCGAATATCAGGATGCCGGTTTTACCGGTCTGTTCGAGAATTATTTCACCGTTTTTCTTTTCAACCAGGCGGCTGGCGACGACTTTCGGGAGTGTTTTGCTGAGGTTGTCGTAATCCGTCAGAGTTTTCCAGACCTCTTCAGGAGGCGCTTCAATAAACACACCGCCTGTTACCCCTATGATATCATCGTCGTGATAGGAAAGATCAATGAGCGTTTCACCGCTGAGCAGTCGGTTTTGTTCATCATCCATGCCGCAATGTAATTGTCCGATACCTCCTGTATCGATTAGCAGAAAACACGCTGTCAGATAAACAATGTACGTTCACAATTTGAACTGTGCAACGTCAGGAGGCGGCGAACTGTGCATTCACTTGCTGCAATGTATGATCACACCTTCATGCTGGGAGAGCCGGATGCGGATACCTTTGTCATGGTGATGCATTTCCGTATTGCCCTGTTTGGTGCTGAAGAGCGAATACCCGTTGTCTTCGAGCTTTTCAAGCTCTGCATGGTCGATACCGATTTCAACCCCTGTTGAGTTGAAATTAGCCACAATGAATGCGGATTCGTCATCGAGAAAACGTCGATACGCTATGCAGCCCGAGGTTTCAGGGATGTCGAGTTCCAGGATCTCGATTTTCCCTTCGGTAAACAGCTCGGTGCCGGTAAGCCTGAAAAGATCCTGATACAGTGCAGACAGGTTGCTGTCCGGTTCTTCATCGCTGTTGCGAAGCAGCTGAACGGGAAGCTGCAGCCTGAATCCACCCATCTGGCCCTGATGAACGAGGTGCATTCCGGGAGAGGTAAGCAGGAGCAATGCGGAAACCGGATGATTGGGGCCGAGCTTTTTCGCGGCTCGCGGCTCATCATGATTTTCCAGAAAAAGACAGAGTTTCGACTGGTATTCCCATTCGGCTTTCAGATGCTCCCTCAGCCTGGTGATGTTGACCGGATGCGAGGTGATGTGGTCGTAGAACGGTTTGTCATAGGTGTAGTCGAAACCCAGTTGCTGCAACTCCCACTCCTTGTTCCAGTATGATTCGGCAAGGAAAAGAAAATCCGGTTTCCCGGATTTGACGGTCCTGATCGCTTTCGACCAGAACTCTTCAGGCATCGGTCCGGTAAGAGGTCCCCAGGTGGTGTCGAAAACAGATTTGAGAATCAGCATGGCAACGTCGCAACGCACGGCATCGCATGTTTTGCTGACTGCCTGAAGATTCTCCGTCATCAATTCGTGGGTTTCCGTGTTTGCATAGTTCAACTGCAGGGTATCCGTCCACGACGGAAAATACGGATCCTTGCCATGAGCAAGGTATTGATTGCGTTTGTATTCGAAACATGAAGCGGGATCGAGGTCCTGCTCTTCATCCGATACGCTAACAAAATACTCCGGGTGAAGAGGGAGCCATTTGTTGTCGAGCGCCAGATGGTTGGGCACAAAATCAAGCATCAGCCGTATTCCGCAGTCACGGAGTCGCTTACGGAATGTTTCCAGTTCCTCCTCTTCGCCGAGGGAAGGATTGAGGCTGTACTCGTATATGGCATATGGAGAAGCACCGATGTCATCGGGATGCAGGCTGTCAAGCTGTTCGAGAAACGTTGTCCGAAGGCATGGGTGAGAACGGGCAATGGCGCGGCTGTAGTCGCTTGGCTTCCATACACCCATCAGCCAGACGATATTAAATCCGCAGGTGGTGAAGAAATCGAATTCCTTATCCGGAACCGTACCGAGCGTGACGGGTTTCTGATAGATGTCGGAGAGACGCCGAAGCCAGATCCGTGTGTTTATTTCATAGACTAACGGGAACATTGTCGTTTTCTGTTAAGTATTTGCATCCATTCTCAGTTCCTCGGTAAGAGTCCCGATACCGGATCCGTAAAGGTGCCCTAATATAGCATGGAATGGCAATCAATAAAATGTAAAATGTTTGTGTTCCCGGGGTTCGATTATGGTCGCCTTTCAGTGT
This sequence comes from Chlorobium sp., assembly GCA_028278005.1. GTDB lineage: Bacteria > Bacteroidota > Chlorobiia > Chlorobiales > Chlorobiaceae > Prosthecochloris. The sequence continues at coordinate 2,946 of JANQFD010000076.1, forward strand.
CGTTCAGGGGATAGAATACAGAAAGGGGGTTGTTATAGTAACGTGTTCTAACATTTCAATGCAGGGGAGGATTTCATTATGGAGAAACTTGGAGAAGCCGCTGTTCGGGAGAAGATGCAGAAACTGCCGGGTTGGGAAGCTGTCACGGTAAACGGTGAGATTCGGCTCGAGAAAGTTTTCCGGTTCGATGATTTTGTTTCGGCTATGGCCTTCAGTCTGAAAGTGGGAATGATTGCCGAAAAAGCCGATCATCATCCGGCTATCCTGACCGAGTGGGGCAGGGTAACGGTTTCCTGGTGGAGCCACTCCCTCGGCGGGTTGAGCGAAAAGGACATCGATATGGCAGGGAGAACGTCGGCTATGTATGAGAGCTGAAACAATACTCTGTTATTACATGCAGTTAAGCATGAAGAAGATTGAAAATATCAATACCTTTAAAGGTAGAAACCATTAAAGAAAGTTGGAGATGACTATGTCTACCGTATCAATTCGAAGTATGAGTATCGAGGAAAAACTTGAAATGATGGAACTGATCTGGGATGATCTTTGCCGCAATGACGCTATGCAATCACCTGATTGGCACAGCGATGTGTTGGCATTACGTGAGAAAAAAGTGAGCGGTTCTGAAGAGGAGCCGATGGATTGGGCAGCAGCAAAAAAGGAAATTCGAGCTAAAACACAATGAAAATCAGGATACTGCCCTCTGCCAACGAAGACCTCATCAATGGATTTTACTTCTACGAGTGCCAATCAGCCGGGTTAGGCAGTTATTTCCTTGATACGCTTTTT
>JANQFD010000087.1 GCA_028278005.1 Chlorobium sp.
GATAACGCAGTCAAGGCCTTTTTCTACGGCGTTTCTGACCTCCTCCTCCGACTGCCTTTTGGTTTCGGCATACAGCAGGCCGATATGGTCGAAGTTCCAACGGCAGGATTCGTCACAGGGCTCATGACGTTTACTCGCAATACCTATTGCCGTTATGGAACTCACGTGCACTACCCGGCCGACTTGCGCATTTATCGCAGCCTGCATGACATTGCGTGTTCCCTCGACATTGATCGAGCGGAGCAGGCCTGTCTTTCCGTTTGCACCGCCCATGTAGGTATACCCCGCCGAATGATAGACCTGGTCCATGCCGGCAAACGCCTTATACAGGGTGTCGGGAGCCGTGATATCCCCCTCGACAAGATGAACCTTGTCCGCTATATCCGAAAAAAGTTCGCGGTTCGAACTTTTTCGAACAAGCGCATACACTTCGTTGTCTCCTGTAAGCAGCTTTCTCAGAAGACGTGAACCAATAAAACCGGTTGCGCCGGTTACCAGTATTTTTCGGGTCACTTATTCCACAGAATCAGTTGTTTCCATCCGGCTTCCCTCCTCCTGAACGTCTGCAGCTTCAGTACCTTCATTCTCATCTGCAGTTTCGGTTGTTTGCGGATCTTCAACCACGCCCAATTGATCAACCTGTTCGGCCAGATCGTAAAATTTCTCCTCAACAGCTTCGTTCTCCTCGACAATCTCCGCGAACTCTTTCCGGTTCTCCTCAAACATTTCCTTGACGAGGTTCAGGCTGTATTCAAACGGAGCACCTCCAAGCTTTTCCTGATAACCCACCACAGCATCATACAAGCTGTTCAACTCGTCAATATTTTCCTTTACCATTGAAAACTCACTTTCATACTGACTTACCAGCTTATCGAGCCCTTCGCTATAATCCCACTTCAAATCCTCTTTCAAACCGTCGATTACTGCCTGCTGTTCCATTTTCACGGTCTTGGCAGCTGTAATCTCGTTTCCCAGCTCCTCGATGGTCTGTTCTATTTCTGCCTTGAGCGAATCTTTTTCCGCACCTCCACAAGCTGTCAGACCGGCAAAGAGAAAAACAATGCATACCTGTTTCAAAAAAGTAATGGACGGCTTCATTTTTCAATCATGTTTTATGTTAAGAGTATGCTAAAACCTTGTCGGCACCCATGAACAATTGCAACGGTTTCTCCCCTGCAAATCAGTCAATGCTCAGCTCACCTGCTATAATCCGCTTCCGGATATCTTCGATCCTGACATGTACATCCTGACTTAATAACGGTGCGTTGTTCTTGTTATAGACATAATCGGTATACCGGCCGTCAAGCCCTAAAACGTTCATCTTTCCACCCTGGAACGTTCCGGCAAGAACCTCTTCGACAGTGGTGAAAACCGCACGGTCGATTGCTTTCGTGATACTTGTCAGAACGTAGCCGGGAGCAAGTTCCTCCTGGTTTCGATCCGTACCAATAACAAATCTGGATGTTTCAAGAGCGGCATCCGCAACACCGACACCGCTCAGTCCAGCTGCCTGATAAATGATATCCACTCCTTTTGCATACTGGCCAAGCGCCAGCTCTTTCCCCTTGGCAGGGTTGGTAAATGCACTGCCGGTCATACCGATATAGCCTGAAATAACACTAATGTCAGGGTTAACATGTTTTGCACCGGCAATAAAACCATCCTCAAACCGCTTGATGATACTTGATTCCATGCCACCGATAAAACCAACCTTATTGGTTTTTGTCACGAGACCGGCAATAGCGCCTGCAAGGAATGAGCCCTGTTTATCCTCGAAGACGATACCCGACAGATTAGGGGGAATTTCCTCGCCCGGTTTTTCGAGGTAATCGATGCAGGCAAAGTACTTGTCAGGAAACTCCTTTGCCATCGTTGCAATATCCTCGCTGAAAAGCAGGCCTACCCCGAAAATCACCTTAACACCGGGATCTGCGGCAAGTTGGCGCAAACCGGCTTCCCTGTCGGCTCCTTCACCTGAAGGCTCGATATAGACAATTTCGACACCAAGAGAATCCCTCGACATCTCCAGACCATGGTAGGCTGCATCGTTAAAGGACTTGTCCCCTCTGCCTCCAACGTCGAATACCATGCCGACAGTCATGGTATCTTCCTGGCTGTCCGTCGATGACTCGGGCGAACAGGCCGCCAAAAGCAGTAACAGCATGCAGAGAATAGTTACCGGGTATTTCATTTGACAATGACGGATAAAGATTTACAAAAGAGGTTTTTGCCAGTCAAAAATAGAAAGGCGTAACTTAATAAAAACCCGGCCATTTTGAAAGCCGTTCAACAAGGATAGCACGAGCCTCGAACTTCAGCATAATCAAGCGAATATGTTTACCCGGATAAAGAGTAACCCGAAAATCCGTAACATCTCGCAACCGTATTTTTCACACATATCGGCCAAACCTTCAAGCTATGCAGAGACCCGGAGTTTATTTACGTATATTCAAGCATTTGCGATCAAAACGCGACTCCCCTTTCTCTTATGAGAGCAAGTCCTGAACCAATGTTTTTCAGCCTGTCGGACAGCCTTGATCTGCCGGTTTTTTTCAAGGAAAACAACCTTTCTTTTTCCTTGAAGGCCGAACCGCCAAAAAAGCAGATCATTCGGTGTTACGACACATTTGACTGGCGGGGCTGGAATAAAAAATATGCCCTTATCATCTCTCGCCGGAAATTGATCCTGCTTGACCTCGACAGCGGAAATGAACTGTGCTCTGTGCCGCTCGGAAAAACACCTCAGCGTTTTTTTCCGAAAGATATTGCTGAAGCAGAAACTGCTTCAAGGCTGCAAAACTTTTCGAAGCTCAGGGCGTTCATCCATTTCGGATCCGTCGAAACCGAATCGAGAACCTGGCGCGTTCTTGATGAAAACCGGAAAACCGTTGCATCCCTGACATTGCTTTCGATCCTTCCC
>JANQFD010000072.1 GCA_028278005.1 Chlorobium sp.
GGTGCGTTCAGTCTGCTGAGCCACCGGAAGCACAGCCTGTTTTGTAAACGTTTAATAAAGGAGGGATTCAATGGCACTGTATATTACGGAAACGTGCACCTACTGTGCGGCCTGTGAGCCGGAATGTCCTGTAGATGCAATTTCTGCAGGGGAGGACATTTATGTAATTGATCCGAACGTATGCAACGAGTGCGAGGGGCTCGATGCCCAGGCATGTGTTTCGGTTTGCCCGGAAGAGTGCATCGTACAGGGTTGACGCTCCAGAACGATACGCTGCTCTTTGTTATGCCGCCTGCAGAAGCAGCTCAGCTCTTCTGCGGGCGTTTTCGAATCTGGCTCTTGTTCTTATCGACGGTTCAGGGTCGCCGAAAATCTGCCAGCCGCAGCTTCCGTTACACCTGAAATTGTTCAGCCCCATAAAACCCCAGACATCCTTGAGCGGATATCCGAGAGCAATACCGATTTCATGTGGTATGCGGCCGCTTTTTCGCCATCGTGTGGAAAGCTCACGGAAAAAAGACTGTGCACAAAGCCCGAAAGGATATTTCAGATGACAGTGCAGGATTTTTTTAGATGCCTTTTTCAATCTCTGATTTACGGCTTCTTCCCTGTAGATGATAACTTTAAGTGAACTGCCGTTCATGACCAGCACAGAGTGCTTCAGGTTCCATGAGTTGCAAAATGAACGGATATGATCCGGAAAACCATCAAAAGGCAAAGTGAAAAAGTCTTTTTTCAGAATAAGCAGTTCCCCTGTCTTGCCGCCAAAGATCACTCCTGACACCTGAAGAAACAACCATTTCTCGAAAGAATCCTGCGAAACATCAACCGAACCAAGTTTGTTTTTCCAGTTCAGGAAAAAAGGTTTTTGATATGTCAATAGATCATTGCTCATCATAACGTTGTTTTTGGCTGTCGATTGTTTCAACTTCTATGTAGGAAGCCAGTGACTGAGCGACAGGTACATTCCTGTTATTCATGGCGATTATTAGCGGGCCGTCGAAGGGCGCTTTTTCCATAATTCTGCAAGTCTTGTCAGGCTTGAACCCGAGCTGATCGATATATTTCATTTTTTCTATATCAGTAGTGGATATGGCCCAGATTTTTACCTCTATGCCGGTATCGATCGCTGAGAGGGGAAATGTTTTTTTCGCACGCAACGCACCTTCAGCTGAAGGTATAGGGTGGCCGTGGGGATCTCTCGCCGGATACTCAAGCATTCTGTCGAGCGCTTCGGTCAGACGTTCTGAAACAACATGTTCAAGACGGCAGGCATCCTGGTAGACCTCGTAAGGAGAGTATCCTGCCATGCGAACCAGAAACGTCTCGATCAACCTTCTTTTTCGGAGCAGCTTTGCGGCTATCAGCTTGCCCTCTTCGCTCAAGGCAACACCTTCGCGCCATTCATGTAAAAGCAGACCCTGGTCAGTAAGTTTCCTGACTTTTTCAGACACGGTTGAAAGACTGTAACCCATAGCTTGAGCTATCTGCCCAATGGTTACCTCGTTGTTTTTTTCGGACAGGCGTAAAATTGCCTGAAGGTACATTTCACTGGATTCACTCAGCATTATTCCTGCGATTAGGTATACAGCGACATTCCACTTCATCCCGCCTCCGCACAAAAGCGGAGGAGGAAGCAAAAAAGAGAAACATGAAAGGAGGTTGGTTGTAATATACGACCAATTTTAATTTAGACAAATTATAAAAAATATTACAGGCAATGTCATTTCAGCTAATAAAAAACCCCTCTGTGTCACTATCAGAGGGGTTTTAGAGGAGAATCAACAATGGTAGATGCTAACACCAATTGTTAATTACAGTATAAGGATAATTACTTAAATAGATAAAATATAAATAACAAATTTTGCAATCTGCAAAAAAAGCCCCTCTGTGGCACTGTCAGAGGGGCTTTATGAAGGAGAATCAACAATGGTAACACAACCAGTGTTATCATTAATATACAATAAGATTTTAATAAGACAAATTAAAAATAGTAAAAAGTGCATTTTTTTGAGGGGCTGGAATTTTGATATGAGCATGTCGGTGTCTACTGTTCAGTCATTTTTCCTGAGGGCCATGCCATGATCCTGCATGTAAGATTTAATCCTGTCAGCGTGATCCTTGTCTTCGAGGTTGAGCTGCTTGAACAGTTCATCGGAAAGGGAGCAGGATTTACGGCTCATGAATTCCTGGTAATGAATTTCCCCGACGGAAGTCTCGATTTCATAAGCTGTTCTGAACGCCTCCTCGCGCGAGGGGGGGCGGGTTGTAAACTCGGTGATGAGGGATTCGATTTTGGTATTGGAAGCTTTCAGCGCATCGAGATCGTTTGCAAGCAGGTTTTCCGGAACGGTTTCTGCATGCTTGTGGGCTGATTTCTCGTTGCGGAGCAGAGCAGCATGGCTACGCTCTTCGATCGAAAGCTGCCACCAGAAATCTTCGTCCTCTTCAAAAAGTTCGTTAAACAGGGTGTAAAGGAGGCTTATATTTATTTCGTGTGCTATGGAGAGATCCAGCAGTTCGGATAGTGATTTGTCCATGAGAAAAAATTGTGACGTGACGGAAACCTTTCTAAATCCTGAATTGAGCGATTGTCGAACATGTCGGGGATGCAAGGCACAGTGAACACAGCTGTATCCCGACAAGTCGGGACGCAAGTTCCCTGTAACGAAGCAGATTTGGTATGATCGGCATTTCCCGATATGTCGGGATTTCAACAAATGCTGCTCTTTATCAGTTTTCACTTTTACCTGAAAGGTGAGGAATGATCTCACTATAAGCACATTATAAAAGACTTTTTTAATAAACTTCCAGCTTATTGAGTATTTGCTGAAACGCGCAGTTCAGGAAAATGTAAATTTCACTGATAAGGAATGCAATGTCAACTCTCAATCACGATTATACAATAATGAGCGTTCAAAAACTCGACAGGAATTTTTTTCAGCGTTTGTTCAGTATCTGCGCGACAAAGAAACCTGCCGGGAAAAACGGATGGAAAGCAGGGAATGGGAAGATTACGGTCGATCTCTCGGCTATGCCCGAGTTCAGCAGCAGGAGAACGGCAGTCCGTCTCGAAGGGCCGGCAAAAGGGCCATTGCATGTTTATCAGGTTGAGCAATCCGGTGATGTTCTCATTATAAAGCCGTAGTGCCGCAGATGTTTTCCATGATTGTATCCGGCGGACAAACGGGTGCGGACAGGGCGGCGCTTGATTTCGCCCTGGCTAAAGGCGTCGAACACGGCGGCTGGTGCCCGAAAGGGAGGCGTGCAGAGGACGGCAGGCTGCCGGAAAGGTACCGCCTCCTTGAAACCCCGGAAAGGAATTACCGCCAGAGAACCGAATGGAACGTGAGGGATTCGGACGGAACGCTGATTGTCATCAACCTGGAGCTGTCAGGGGGAACGCGCTATACCCTCGATGTGGCTCGCAAACTGGGCAAGCCGTTCCTTTTGATGGAGAAGGGTGGCCGTGAAAAAGAAAAAGAGCTGCTCGACTGGCTCGAAAACAACCGTGTGCAGGTATTGAATGTTGCCGGACCGAGATCGAGCACCGAGCCGGAGATATACGGGATGACGCTGAAGCTGCTTGAAGCGGTTTACCGGTCGCGGTAAGCCGCATATTCCTGCAGGCTTTTTACACCGAATTCCTGACGCCGAATACAGGCGATGGCCTGGACCGATGCCTCTGCCGCCTCGATGGTGGTTACGAACGGAACACCGTTCATGACCGATGCCGCCCCGATTGCTTCTTCGTCATGCAGTGCTCTTTCGCCGAGGGGGGTATTGATGACAAGGTCTATTTTGCCGAGCTTGATGGTATCGAAGACATTGGGACGGCCTTCTTCTCCAACCTTGAACACTTTTTTGCATTCAATGCCGTTCTCGGCAAGAAACTGCTGCGTTCCAGCTGTTGCTACAAGGTCGAAACCTATTTCATAGAGCTTTTTTGCGATCCTGATGATTCGCCCGTCCTTGTCGTGATTGTTGACACTGATAAATACCGTGCCTGATGTCGGAAGCTCCATATTGGCAGCCTGATACGCTTTGGCAAAAGCTTCGGGGAAATCATAGGCAAGGCTCATGGCTTCGCCGGTAGAGCGCATTTCAGGGCCGAGATAGACACCTGATTTAAGGAATTTCGAGAACGGAAACACCGGTTCCTTGATGGCAAGATGGTTCATCCCGAGTTCATCGCAGTCAGCCAGGCGATATTCTTCGCGCAGGTCGGAAAGTTTTTCTCCAAGCATGACCCTTGTAGCGATTTTCACCAGCGGAATGGCGGTTGCCTTGCCGACGAACGGTACAGTACGGCTCGCACGCGGATTCACCTCGATGACATACACGCTGTTGTTCTGAACAGCGTACTGTATATTCATCAGACCGATCACATTCAGGCTTTGGGCAAGCCTCCGGGTGTACTCCTTCATGGTTGCGATTACCTCGGGAGCAATGTTATGATACGGCAGTATGGAGGTGGAATCGCCGCTGTGGATGCCGGCGGCTTCTACATGCTGCATGATGCCGCTCACAACACAATCGGTGCCGTCTGCAAGCGCATCGATGTCAAATTCAACAGCCGTTTCAAGGAAGCGGTCGATCAGCAGGGGGTATTTCTCGGTTATGAACAATGCCTGGTCGACATATTCCTTGAGGGAGTCGTCATTGTAAATGATTTTCATGGCGCGTCCACCGAGGACGTAACTGGGCCTCACCAGAACAGGATAGCCGATTCTGCCGGTTATTTCGAGGGCTTCCTCGTAGGATACCGCGGTATCATAATCCGGATGGGGAATGTTGAGCTGGCGGAGAAGTGCCCCGAACTTTTTTCTGTCCTCGGCAAGATCGATACCTTTGGAAGATGTGCCGAGAATGCTGACACCGGCTTCTTCAAGCTTCGTTGAAAGTTTCAGGGGAGTTTGGCCTCCAAAACTGACGATGACACCGAGCGGCTTTTCATGGTCAATGATGCGAATGGTGTCCTCGAAGGTCAGCGGTTCGAAGTAAAGTTTGTCGGCTATATCGTAATCGGTCGATACGGTTTCCGGATTGCAGTTAACCATGATGGCTTCATAACCGGCATCCCTCAATGCGAAAACCGCCTGGACGCAACAGTAATCGAATTCTATTCCCTGGCCTATACGGTTCGGGCCCCCGCCGAGAATAATCACTTTTTTCCGCTCGGAACGAACAGACTCGTTTTCCTCGTCGTAGGTGGAATAATGATAGGGGGTTTTTGCGTCGAATTCGGCCGCGCAGGTATCGACGGTTTTGAACACGGAGTCAAAACCGTAATGTTTTCTCAGGTCACGGATAGTCTGGTCGGAAACATTGAATATATAGGCAAGCTGGCAGTCGGAAAAACCGTTTTCTTTTGCCTTGAACAGTTGTTCTCTGGATAATTTTTCAGTCAGGCTGAGGACCTCAACGGACAGGTCTGAAGCAGCTGTTGTCATGCAGAGTCGGTGTGTTTTGAAAAGCTTGGACCAAAGCTGATCTTAAGATAACAAAAATACGTTGGTGGTCCGGAAATCCGTGAAGTATACAAAATTGCAGGGGGTTATCAAAGAGGGGTTTGTATCCGAAGTTTTTTTACATTACTGTACCTGAAACAGCGTTTTGGATTACCTGTACTTGCCGGTGTTGTGATACGTGGTTGCTTTGGCAAAAATTACTGTTCGAGGCAGCACGCGGTTACAGGAATCGTTAACATATGGGAAATATCAGTATGGAAAAGTCGAATATAGATACAATTGAGTCTGCGATAGAAGATCTGAAAGCAGGAAAACTGGTCATAGTTATTGACGACGAGGATCGGGAAGACGAAGGGGACTTTATAGCCGCGGCTGAAAAAGTGACGCCGGAAATGGTGAATTTCATCACAAAGGAGGCAAGGGGCCTGCTATGTGTAGCAATAACCATGGATCGCTCGAAAGAGCTGCAGCTCGATCCGATGGTCCAGCGAAACACATCGCAGCATGAAACCAATTTCACCGTTTCGGTTGATGCGCTTGCCGAGGGCGTTACGACAGGGATTTCGGCTTACGACCGGTTTATGACAATAAAGATGCTCGGAGATCCTTCGTCTCATCCGGACGACTTTTCAAGGCCGGGACATATTTTCCCCTTGCGTGCAATGGATGGAGGTGTGCTCCGGAGGGTGGGCCATACCGAGGCGGCGGTAGATCTTGCGGAGCTTGCCGGATGTTCGCCGGCGGGGCTGCTGTGCGAAATTCTGCACGATGACGGGAGTATGGCAAGACTTCCCGAGCTGCTTGTGATCAAGGAAAAGTTCGGACTCAAGCTGATTACGATAAAGGATCTTGTGGCTTACCAGATGAAGCGCAAGAAACTGGTTACCCGATCTGTTGAAACCAAACTGCCGACAAGACACGGCGAGTTCAGGCTGATTGCCTACGAAACATGCTGCGATGACAGCCAGCAGAACCATCTTGCGTTCGTAAAAGGGGATGTGGCAACAGAAGAACCGGTTCTGGTCCGCGTTCATTCGCAGTGTGCAACCGGCGATGTTTTCGCGTCGCTTCGCTGTGATTGCGGAAACCAGCTTGCAGCCGCTATGCAGCAGATTGAAAACGAGGGCAGAGGCGTGCTGGTATATCTGATGCAGGAAGGGCGGGGCATCGGACTTATCAACAAGCTGAAAGCCTACAATCTGCAGGATCAGGGTCTGGATACGGTGGAGGCCAACGAAGAGCTCGGATTCAAGGCGGATCTGAGGGATTACGGCATCGGTGCACAAATTCTCCAGGATCTCGGTGTGAAAAACATGCGTCTGATGACCAACAATCCGAAAAAGATAGTGGGGCTTGAAGGATACGGTCTTGAAATAGTCGAAAGAGTACCGATTGAAATTGCTCCGAATTCCGTGAACCAGGGATATCTTGAAACCAAACGTGATAAAATGGGGCACATGATCGACTGTTCCTGTACCTGCTCGGGGGAAGGGACTGAAGAGGAAGGGACGTGAAAGCCACACAAACAGTAAAAAAACATATTGGAGAATTAACAGCAGATGAACATGGATGTTCTTCAGAAACAGGATAAGGAAATCTTTGACGCAATAAGCGGAGAGATTCTCCGTCAGACCGAAACACTCGAACTCATTGCCTCGGAAAACTTTGCAAGCAGGGCCGTTATGGAGGCTTGTGGGTCGGTTATGACCAACAAATACGCTGAAGGCTATCCCGGCAAGCGATATTACGGGGGATGCGAATTTGTTGATATCGCCGAAGATGTTGCAAGAGACCGGGCAAAAAAGCTGTTCGACTGCGAGTATGTCAACGTTCAGCCTCACTCGGGTTCCAGCGCTAATATGGGAGTTCTGTTTGCCGTGCTCAAACCCGGTGACAAAATAATGGGGCTGGACCTGTCTCATGCCGGTATCCTTATCCACTCCATAGGTATGGGCATCAAAAAACTGTCCGGAAAAGTTTACCCTGCTGCCGTGGGTGAGGTGACCGCCATGAGACAGGTCCAGCCCCATTATTTTGTCGCCGGGTTTGAGCACGGCAAACAAAACTCCCATATTAGCGCTGCAACCCGAGTGAGGCTGAACGTTGACATACTCGCAGTCGAACAGCTTTTTTGCCC
>JANQFD010000048.1 GCA_028278005.1 Chlorobium sp.
TACAGAAGACGCGGAGATTCCGAAAGTAGTTGAAGAGCAGCTCAGGGAGGCTCTGCGGGATGCAGGCGGTCTTGACCGGACAGAGCAGGAAGTTGCAGAAAAAAAGGAAAGGCCGAAGAGAAATATTGCAATAAAGAGTGAGCCGGATGAGAGCGGCAAGGTTGAAAAAAAACAGTCTCAGGTGTACAGGACCATCGAATCTGAATCAGGAGGGGAAAAGGGTGTAGATAATGAGGCGCGTGATTCAAGGAAAAAAGGGGGCTCGAACTCAAAGTCACGGAAGCCACTTGACAAAAGCAAGTAAGTTTCAATTAGTTCACACAATAGCTTTTCAGTTCAAACATGAGAATCATTCTTTATCTGGGCAAAGGCGGTGTTGGTAAGACAACGGTATCTGCCGCAACAGCAACATCAATCGCGCGTAACGGTCAAAAAGTTCTCATCATGAGCACTGATGTTGCCCACAGTCTGGCGGATGCTCTCGGAGTAGAGCTTACACCAAAACCCGTTGAGGTCGAAAAGAACCTTTATGCAATGGAAGTCAATGTCCTTGAAGAGATAAGGGCGAACTGGACGGAACTTTATTCCTATTTCTCGTCAATATTGATGAACGACGGAGCTAATGAAGTTGTCGCCGAAGAGTTGGCTATTGTGCCGGGTATGGAAGAAATGATCAGTCTTCGCTACATCTGGAAAGCCGCAAAATCCGGTAACTACGATGCAATCGTTGTTGATGCTGCGCCGACCGGTGAAACAATGCGTCTGCTCGGCATGCCTGAATCATACGGCTGGTATTCCGAAAAGATCGGTGGCTGGCATTCGAAGGCCATCGGGTTTGCAGCACCGCTCCTGAATCGTTTCATGCCCAAGAAAAATATTTTCAAACTCATGCCGGAAGTTAACGAGCACATGAAAGAGCTGCACGGCATGCTTCAGGATACAAGCATAACCACTTTCAGGGTTGTGGTTAATCCTGAGAACATGGTTATCAAAGAGGCTCTGCGTGTTCAGACCTACCTCAACCTTTTCGGTTACAAGCTTGATGCGGTTGTTGTCAACAAGATTCTTCCTCAAAGTTCATCGGATGATTACCTGAAGAGCCTTATTTCCCTGCAGCAAAAGTATCTGAAAGTCATTGACGATTGTTTTTATCCCATTCCGATATTCAAGGCATCCCAGGTAGCCCGTGAGGTGATCAAGACAGAAGAGTTGCACCGGTTGAGTCAGGAAATCTTTAACGGACATATTCCTTCGGAAGTGCTCTATAAAAACGACAAGACGCAGTCTCTGGAAAAGATCGACGGTAAGTATGTATTACGGCTTCATATGCCGAATGTAGAGATTACCAAGCTCAATGTTAATATCAAAGGAGATGAACTGCTTGTCGATATCAACAATTTCAGGAAAAGTATCGTGTTGCCGAACATACTGATAGGCAGGAAAACAGAAGGAGCCGATTTCGAAGAGGGTCATCTGAATATCACGTTTGCCAACTGACAGAAAAGAGCCTGTTTTTTCCTGAAAAACATCGTTCAAAACAAACAAGGCCCCTTTTCCGGGGCCTTGTTTGTTTCTGTTCAACAGAGCCACGAATGCTTCATAACTGTACAGTGAAATATCTTTTCTTCCCTTGAGCCTTACATGATTTTCAGAGAGAGATGATTGCAACGGGTTATCGTTGATGTGTCGGGGCATGTTTCCAGCAGTTCATGCATGGTTTTGTCCAGTGCAGGGTGCACGGGGTTGGCAAGATCAAGGAGGGGAAGAAGGGCGAACTTTCTTTTGTGCAGTTCAGGGTGAGGGATAACAAGGTGTTCAACAGAGCAGGTAAGCGTATCGTACAGCAATATGTCGAGGTCAATGATTCGGGGACCCCATTTTGGATGGTCAGCGGGTCTTCCCATGAGGGTTTCGATTTTTTTACACTGTGAAAGAAGCGGCTCGGGGGCAAGTTCCGTATGGATCTCGAAAACTGCGTTGTAAAACCATTCCTGATCACTAAAACCAAATGGTTCCGAGAGATAGACAGAGGATACCCGGTTTACGGTTGTCTGAGGATGTTTATTGAGCAAGACAAGGGCATGCTGGAGATTGCAGTGTTTGTCGCCGACATTTGATCCCGCACCGATATAAGCATTTCGTACAGCCCTACAGCTTTTCATGTACCAATCAGGTTTTTTTTGCAGTGTAGACAGCCTCGGCATAATCGCATACCCCCCCGATCGGCGGGTTACGTTTCCTGACTTTTATGGTTATGCTGTCAATAACGGGAAAGTCGTTCAGTAATTCAGCTGCAATGGTATAGGCAACGGCTTCAATCAGATAAAACTTATTCTGTGTCAGTACATTCTTGATCTTTTCATATACCATCCTGTAATCGATGGTACTGCTTATGTCATCATGCTTTGCAGCTTCGCTGTAATTAAAATGCATTTCTGCATCTACTTCGTATTTTGAGCCTATAAAATGTTCCTCTTTATGTACGCCGTGGTGGGCATAGAAAGTCAGATTGACTAAGCGGATACAGGGTTCAGGAGCATGGTTTTTCATAGAGGTTGAAAGTGTGTGGTCTTGAAGGTAATGTTACCGATTGAAGAATTTTCTTGTCGGAAGGCGGCTTTCAACGAGATATCTATGCATGAGACAAGGTATGATACGCTCGACTCGGGAACGGAAAAGTCTGCAAGATAATATAGCGTTTACAAACGATTTTGACCCCGGAAGATTCTGTCTTACCGGATGAACGGAAAGTGTTACCTTTATACTGGTTGGAAAGACAGGATCACGGTTTCTTTTATCCGGATATGCTATGAGACAAAGGGACTTTTACGATTTTTTTGCCATGTGCAGGACGAGAGCGGTCATGCAGTCGCTTGAGGAAGACAGGTATGACGGTGATGTTACAACTCTTGCGACGATTGAACCCGGTCAGACAGGAACCGGGATCATCAGGGCAAAGGCGCCGGGTGTTGTGGCTGGAATTGCAGTGGCTCAAGAGGTGCTGCAGGCCATAGACCAGCATGTACATGTCAGCCCGCTTCTCAGCGACGGGGCTCTAGTCGAGAAGAGTGATATTGTGCTCGAAGCGAAAGGAAAGGTTGCTTCGTTGCTTGTAGCCGAAAGGACAGCGCTCAACTTTATGCAGAGGATGTCAGGCATAGCCACACGCACAAGAATGTACGTGCAGAAGGTGGCGCATACAGGTACGCAAATACTTGATACAAGAAAAACCGCGCCGGGATTACGGTACTTTGACAAAGAGGCGGTAAGGATTGGCGGGGGGCAGAATCACCGGTACGGTTTGTTCGACATGATCCTTATCAAGGACAACCATATTGATGCTGCGGGTGGTATTGTTCCGGCAATAGAACGTGCGAGAAGCTATCTTGAGAAAAGAGGGATAGTGATGAAGATCGAGGTTGAGGTGCGTTCCGTTGATGAATTGATGCAGGCGGTGAATGCAAAGCCTGACATTATTCTGCTCGATAATTTCACTGTTGAAGAGCTGGAGGGGGCAATCCGCGAAGCAAAAGAAAATGACCCGGATATACTGCTTGAGGCATCAGGCAATGTCGGGCTGCACAATGTAGCTGAAATTGCCGAAAGAGGCGTGGATTATATCTCGGTGGGTGAGTTGACGCACAGCGTCCAGGCACTCGATCTGTCGATGACCGTTCAGCTTGCTTGATCTAACCTTTGCCCCCCGCGCCTGCTCTTCAATCATTGTTATGAGCAGGGAGCGGCTTGTTTTCTCCATTGATGGTAACAGAGGACTTGATGATGCCGTAAATCTTGTCTTTAAGAATGGTATCGGTGATATAATCCCTGAACTCTGTCGACATATAGGTTTTAAGCAGGTCCTCGGCTTTCAGTTCGGGATTTTTCTCCGCTTCTTTTTCGGCAAAGGCCTTGACATCCTCGTCATTGACTTCCAGCTTGTTCATCTCGGCAATTTTCTGGCTGATCAGCAGCCAGCGGGCGTGTTTTTCCGCATTGGGGCGCATGGATGTCCGTAGCTCGCTTTCATCCATACCGGGAGGAAGCTTGCCGCCCATCTGTTTTTTTGCGTTTTCAAGCAGCATGTTTTCGAATGAATCCACCATTGCCGATGGAGTTGGTACCGGGTTTTCCTCGATGAACTTTGAAGAGATTGTTTCAAGAAGGTCCTGTTCGGATTTGTGACTGAAATGCTGCTCGAGCTGCCCTCTGACATCGTCTCGGAAATCAGCGACGGATTCGAATTTCTGTTGGGAAATCTCTTTGACGAGATCTTCGCTTAGTTCAGGTATTTCAAGTCTTTTAACTTCTTTGATCGTTACTTCATAGCGGTATGTTTCTTCGCCTTCCTTCTCGCCCTCGATGGTAACGGTTACGTTTTCGCCGGCTTTTTTACCGAGAAGCGACTTATGGAACGGATTGTCTTCAGGAAGATACTCGAAGTTGAAATGGTAGTTCTCGGTTTTCTGTCCTTCCATTACTTTTCCGGAAGCATCAATCTTTTCAAGATCGGCTATGATCGTATCGTGTTTCCCTGATGGTCCCTCAACAGGCACCAGGGTTCCATGGCCCTTGAGCACAAGGTTGATTTCCCGGTCGACATCCTCTTCGGTTACCGTGTAGATGTCCTGAACAAAAGAGTAGCTGCTGAAGTCCTTGATCTCGAATTCAGGATGAATCTGATAGGACAGTGTTATAGTCAACTGATTATCTTCAAAGGAGTAATCGTCAAGTGCCGCACGGCTTGCGGGCTTAATATTCTCTTCCTCGCAAATATCGGCAAAATACCTGGAGGCAAGTTTCTCGGCAATGGTAGCTTGAATAGCCGGGCCCATGACCTTTTTAATCATCCCGGCAGGGACATGCCCTTTCCGGAAACCTTTGATCTGTATGTTTTTTCTTGCCTTATCTATTTCGCTGTTTATTTCAGGGGTAAATTCCTCTGCCGAAAGAACAATATCGAGTTTCTGTTCGGTGTCGCTGACGTTGGTGATGTTTTTTTGCAAAGCAGTATTCTCTGGAAGTTTATACAAAAATAAAAGGCACCTCAAAGAACATTCATTCCCGGAGGTCCCTAAAACTTTGCAATATACGATTTATTCCTGACTTTGTGAAGTCTTCCTCATTCCTCTTCCGGCTCATACACCAGTGTTGATGCCTCGGCACGTTGCAGGTACAGTGCGGCATCTCCCAGAGACTCCCGGGTTATTTCGTTAACGCCGCTGATTTTTTCTTCAAGACTGACCGCTTTTCCAAAATAGAAAATGTCTCTGGCCGCTTTCGACATTCTTTGCGTCATCTGCTCCGTTTCCATTATCATACTGCCAAGTAGCCTGTTTTTTGCAGCAAGCAGTTCTTCCTGAGAGATTTCCGAAAGGTTGTCGACGCTCAGGATGTTCTTTATAATCGACAGCGCTTCTTCCGTATGTTCGGACTCGGTTCCTGCATAGATGTTAAGGAGTGTTGCATCGTCGAAAAAGGTCAGTGAGGAATACACATTGTATGCAAGCGGACGCTGCTCTCTCAGTTCGAGATTGAGCATGGAACTCATGCCGCCGCTGAGTATGGTGTTCAGCAACAGGAGGGTGTAAAAAAAGGAATCGTTTCTCGGCACTGCTCTACCGTAAAGGAGGTGTGCCTGGCCGAATGGTTTTTTTCTTCGATCGACAAAAGCTCTATAGTCGTTCTGTTCGAATGTACGAATATTGCCGGGGGATGAATTTGCCTGCTTCGGAACACGGAAGCTTTTTTCGGCTTGCCGCATGATTTCGTCATGCTCCATATTTCCAACAGCCGTTATAAGCATGTTTGGTGCGACATAATGCTGGTGCATGAAACTATGAAGCGTTTCGGTGGTTACACGTTCAACGGATTTTTCTGTTCCAAGTATTGCAGGGCCGAGAGGGTGTTCCGGAAACGCCAGATCATCGAACTGGTCGAAAATGAGCTCTTCCGGGGTGTCCTGAATGCCGTGAATTTCTTCGATTACTACCTCTTTTTCCTTTTCAATTTCTTCCTCGGGGAAAACAGGGTTGCATACCAGGTCAGCCAGCAGGTCGAATGCAAGTTCACTGTGCGTTTTCAGACATCGTATATAAATACACGTATTTTCCTTGGTGGTATAAGCGTCAATATAGCCTCCGACCTGTTCTATGCAGCGGGCGATGGTGATGTAGTCTCTCGATAGAGTGCCCTTGAACACTGCATGTTCCAGAAAATGGGACAGTCCCGCTATTTCAGAAGGATCTTCCCTCGATCCGGAATTAATCCATATGCCGAGTGTGATACTGTTGACATGGGCGACATGATTGCTGAAAACACGGAGACCGTTGGAGAGCCTGTCTTCCGTTATCGTGCCGGTTGAAGGAATTTGTCCGAAATGTTGCATCTGAGTCAACAGGTATTCGAATTACGGAGCCGATTGTACGTGCTGATGTTGAATTTGAATGCAATGTAATTTTTCTTCTTATTTTTAAGAACAAAGTATACCGGTTCTTGAGCATGGTGACAGGTTATAAAAAAAGAGAAGTTGAATAAGAATAAGCAGGTTATCCTGGTTACCGGGGCATCCGGTTACATCGGATCACAAATTGTGCATATGCTGCAGAAGAAATACGGCGGCGAAGCGCATATCAGGGCTCTCGTGAGAGAGAGTTCCGATGTATCGATACTATCAGGGCTGCCGGTGGAAATCATGCGGGGAGATATTACCGATCCGGTATCGCTTCAGGAGCCATTCGATAGTGTCGATGTAGTGTTCCACTGTGCGGGCCTTGTGGCGTATACGAAGAATTGCCGCCAGAGACTCTATCAGACAAATGTCAGGGGGACGGCTCATGTCGTGAATACATGTCTGCGGAGCGGGGTTGGCCGCCTTGTTCTGACCAGTTCGGTTGCCGCTATTGGTCTGACGGATAACGGCGCGTATGCTCATGAAGAAACCGTTTTCAGTGACTGGCAGCACAGGATAGCCTACATGGAGACAAAACGGCTCGCGGAAATGGAGGGCAGGCGGGGTATTGCCGAAGGTCTTGATGTTGTATCGGTGAATCCCGGTGTTGTAATTGGAAAGGGTGAGGGGCCCGGTCAGCATACCAACAGTGCTACCGAAGCTGTGATTGCTATCCACCAGGGAAAAATTCCCCTCTTTCCTTCCGGAGGTTTGAGTCTTGTCGATATAAGGGACGTAGCACAGGCTCATCTCGAGGTTTGGCAAAAAGGGGTAACAGGAGAACGATATATTGTTGTGTCGGAAAACTGGTCATACAGGAAATTGTTTGAGATGATTCGGGAGTTGCCCGGAAAAAGGCCGGGAGTAACAGTTTCAGCCGGAAAAATCCTTTATGGCATTGCCGGATTGGGAGGCGAGCTGTATGCGCTGTTTACAGGCCGGAAACCATACATAAGTGTTGAGAGCATGCAGCTCGCCAAACGTAATTTGTTTTATTCAAACAGGAAATCAGTTGAAAAGCTCGACATGGCCTACCGGCCGGTAAGAGAAACCGTGCATGCGATTGTCGGGTAAATTTTATGAAAGCCAAGGAACACATTCATGGAAACAAAAAAAACAGCACCGGTAAAGAAAGAAACTGATCCTGCAAAGCTAAAACAGTTGAGCCTTGCCGTAGAGACTCTGGAAAAGCAATTCGGCAAAGGAGCGATCATGCGGCTGGGTGATACAAGTGCGGTTATGCCCGTACAGGCGGTTTCAAGCGGGTCCATCGCTTTGGATTATGCGTTGGGTGTGGGAGGCTTTCCAAAAGGGCGCATTACCGAAATATACGGACCTGAATCTTCAGGGAAGACAACCCTCGCGCTTCATGCTATAGCCGAGGGACAGAAAACAGGCGGCATTGCGGCTATTGTCGATGCTGAACACGCGTTTGACCAGTCTTATGCGAAAAAGCTCGGAGTCGATATCAACTCTTTGCTTATCAGTCAGCCTGAATCGGGCGAACAGGCTTTATCGATTGTTGAGACCCTTGTCCGGAGCGGAGCGATTGATATCGTGGTTGTTGATTCGGTTGCCGCTCTGGTTCCACAGGCAGAGCTCGAAGGGGAGATGGGAGACAGTGTTATGGGCCTGCAGGCCCGTTTGATGAGCCAGGCGCTTCGTAAGCTTACAGGAGCGATATCGAAGTCGAGTACCGTGGTTATTTTTATCAACCAGCTTCGTGACAAGATAGGGGTTGTGTACGGCAATCCGGAAACCACAACCGGCGGCAAGGCGCTCAAGTTCTACTCATCGGTTCGTCTTGAAATACGCAAGACAGCTCAGATCAAGGACGGTGCGGAGATTATAGGCAACAGGACAAAAGTAAAGGTTGTAAAGAACAAGGTCGCACCACCGTTTAAAACGGTGGAATTCGATATTCTCTACGGCGAGGGGATTTCCATGCTGGGTGAGTTGATAGATCTTGCTGTAGAGTTTGGAATTGTCAAGAAGTCAGGAGCCTGGTTCAGCTATGAATCGGAAAAGCTTGGGCAGGGGAGAGAACTTGTGAAAAAGACCATGCGGGAGGATCCTGAGCTTACCGGGAAAATCCAGCAACAGGTGAGAGGCATCATGAACCCGGAAGTTGCGGCCGAGAATGCAGCGACATAAAAGAAAGTATGCGTATAGGTGATGTACAGATAGAGCGTCCGGTTATTCTCGCTCCGATGGAAGACGTGACCGACAGGTCTTTCAGGAGAATCTGCAAAAAGTTCGGGGCTGATATAGTCTACAGTGAATTTGTCAGTGCTGAAGCTCTCAGAAGAGGTGTCGAGAAATCGGTGCAGAAAATGCTTTTCGATGAGGAAGAGCGTCCTGCAGTGATCCAGATATTCGGTAACTCCGAGGAAGCGATGTCCGAAGCGGCGGTAATCGCGGCATCCAGTCGGCCGGACTACCTCGACATCAATTTCGGATGCCCGGCAAAAAAGGTCGCAGGGAAAGGGGCCGGGGCGGCATTGCTCAGGGAGCCGGAAAAAATGGCGCGTATCGCAGCAGCTGTCGTCAGGGCGGTTTCCATTCCGGTGACTGTGAAAACAAGGATCGGCTGGGACCGGGAATCCATCAATATTCTCGATATTGTTCCGAGACTCGAAGATGCAGGGATACAGGCCATAGCTGTACATGGCCGTACAAGGAGCGAAATGTACAAAGGTACTGCAGACTGGAACTGGATTGCAAGAGTAAAAGAACAGGCGAGAGTGCCGGTTATCGCAAACGGAGATATCTGGTCGCCCCCTGATGCAAAAGCTATGTTTGATCAAACCGGGGCTGACGGTATCATGATAGGTCGGGGAGCTATTGGTAACCCGTTTATTTTCAGGCAGGTGAAAGAACTCCTGCAGACAGGCTCTGTTGCGACACATGTTGATTTCAGGGACAGGATAGCGGTGGCTATTGAACATTTAACTCTTTCTGTCGAAAACAAGGGAGAAAAATACGGTACTCTTGAAATGCGACGACATTATGCAACCTACCTGAAAGGTTTGCCGAGGGTTTCCCGTGTAAGGGATAAGCTTGTAAGAGAAAATAACTGGAAACATGTGATCGAGATACTCAGGAATTACGAGATTGAGTGCGAAAGATATGCACGTGAAGGGAAGATCCGTGCATATGCCGAGTACCTCAATGATCATTCAAAGCGGCTGGTGTTGAAATGATTGTGGCAGGAGCAGCTTGAAAGCCGGATGGCAATGAGGGGAGAGCAGGAAGTGTCTTATGAGTCCCATAGGACTGATAAGACCTATAAAGGATCTTGTTGTTCTTTTATAACTCGTTAGTGATATTTACACTCTTTACAGTAACCACGTATAATTAAAACGATAGAATGAACAGTACTGATACAACATACAATGTGGCAATACTCGGGGCGACTGGTCTTGTCGGGAGAACCATGCTGCAAGTGCTCGACGAACGTAATTTCCCGATACGGAATATCTTGCCGCTTGCCTCTGAAAGAAGCCGGGGCAAGGAATTGGAGTTTCGGGGCAGAACGTTTCTCACCGAGGTGCCGTCCGCAGAAATTTTCAGCCAGGCAGATATAGCACTGTTTTCAGCCGGCGCCGGTGCAAGCAGGCAGTGGGCGCAGATTGCCGCCGAAGCCGGTGCGGTTGTGATAGACAACTCCTCGGCATTCCGTATGGATCCGGAGGTGCCTCTGGTTGTGCCGGAAGTCAACCCGGATGCCATGTTTGATGCTGACGGCGGGGTGAAAGGGATCATAGCAAATCCGAACTGTTCGACCATCCAGATGGTGGTTGTTCTCAAACCCCTGCATGACAGCTATCGTATCAGAAGAGTAGTTGTTTCAACGTACCAGTCCGTTACCGGTAAAGGAAAAGAGGGGAGGGACGCGCTTGAAGATGAACTCGCCGGAAAAAATCCCGGTTCTTTTGTTCATGTGCATCAGATTGCGTTCAATGCAGTACCCCATATCGATGTTTTCCAGGAGAACGGCTATACGAAGGAAGAGATGAAAATGGTCAACGAAACACGCAAGATCATGTGTGACGAGTCTCTCAGCGTTTCGCCCACGACCGTTCGCATCCCGGTCTACGGAGGACATGGCGAATCGTTGAATATCCAGTTCGAGAATGATTTCGAAATCGGGGAGATCAGAGAGCTGCTTGCCGGTTCGCCAGGGATCGTTGTTCAGGATGATCCTTCAGCAAATGTCTATCCAATGCCGCTTACTTCCTATGAAAGAGACGAGGTATTTGTCGGGCGTATAAGAAGGGATTACTGGCATCCAAAAACGCTGAACATGTGGATTGTTTCCGACAACCTGCGTAAGGGCGCTGCAACAAATGCGGTGCAGATTGCAGAAAAACTTGTTGGAAAATTATAATGGCCCATCATCAATAATAGACATGAGCGCGGTACTCAGAGCGTTGAGTTCCAAAGGCGAGTTGCAGGATGACCGGACATTGCGACGAA
>JANQFD010000062.1 GCA_028278005.1 Chlorobium sp.
AGGTCGCTGGATTACGTGGCGTTTCCGGCAGTTCCGACCACGCGCGACAGTATGTCAGCCAGAACGGAGCTTGCCACTCTTGCCGAAACCTTTGCTCAGGCCACTGATGACAGTGCATTCGTGAGTCTGCAGAGCGACCGTGCCGATAGATTCAACAAACGCTACAGCAGGGCTGATTTTTCCGTCGGGGCGGGTAACGAAGTGTTCGCCGAACAGAACCTCAAGGCGGGCGCCATTATCGGGCCGGTTGCCGACAGGACTCTGTACCGCCTGTTAAAAGTGAAAGAGGTATCGACCGGAGAAGCTGTTGCAAGGGCTTCTCATATTCTGATACCGTTCACCGGGAATGATGCCGCCGGGGAACAGGAGGCTCGTGAGACTGCTGCCGGAATCATGCGGGATTTACGTTCAGGAACAGATTTTGCAGTCCTTGCGGGGAAGTATTCAAAAGATCCCGGGAGTGCAGCGGAGGGTGGAGACCTGGGCTGGTTCGGCAGAAGCGTTATGGCGCCTGAATTTGAAAACGCGGTTTTCGGCTCGGCCATTGGTTCCATTGTCGGACCGGTTGAAACAAGGTTCGGACTGCACATTATCAAGGTGACCGGCAAGGATAGCAGACGCATCAGCTGTTCCGAGGTTGTACGGGATATAAGACCGTCGGAAACCACTCTTGAAAACGCCCGTCGCAAGGCTGCCGAATTCCAGTTGGAAGCGGAAAACAGGGGATTTGAAAAGGCATCGGAATCGTTCGGTACAGAACAGCTGACTACAGGAGCGTTCACAAAAGCCGACATAATTCCGGATATCGGTTACAACAGCAGCATAGTGCGTTTTGCCTTCAGCTCGTCCAAAGGGGATATTTCCGACATTTTCCGGACCAGTTCGGGTTTTCTGGTTATGCGCTTGGCCAGGAAGAACGACTCCGGCTATAAGGAACTCGATACCGGCCTGCAGGGAGCGATCCGGGCGGAACTTCTGGTCAGAAAAAAAGGCGAGAAACTGGATGCAAGGCTTGCCGGGCTGGTAAAAGAAAAGACGGACGATCTTGAAACGATAGCAGCGAAACTGGGCGGGATTCAGGTGACAAGCCTGGACGGTATCCGTTTCAGGGAAAACGCCATCCCCGATAACAACGACATCAGGCTGATCGAGGCAATCGTCGGTATGGATACCGGTGAGATATCAAAACCTGTGCCGGTAAAAGGAGGGAGGGCATTGATTGTATTGCATGAAAAGGCTTACCCGGATATTGCTGACCTGCAATCCGAAAAAATAAAGCTCCGTCCGGTGCTTGAACAGGTGAAAAAAGAGCGCTTTATCCGGGATTACTTTGCCGCAGCACGCCGAGACGCAAAAATCGAGGATTTGCGGGGGTTTTAGCTGTCGAGCTGACAGGCTGCTTCGGGAACATGAGTTTCCTGGAATTGTTTCAGACGGGCCTTTATTTTTGCCGCAGTAGGCAGGCTGAGGCACTCGTGAACAAGATCTCTGGATTCAGCCACGGTGAAATATTGCGTGACTGACTTCAACAACGGGATATCTGCGCTGACAACGCTGAACTCTTTCAGGCCGCATCCCACAAGGAATGGCAGAGCCATGGGATCCGAGCCCATATCTCCGCAGAGCGATACTCTGCAGTTGTTCTTGCAGGCGGTGGAGATGGTCTTGTGGAGCTGCCGGATTATCGCAGGATGGAATTTATCAAACAGATCCTGTACGATCTCGTTGTTTCGATCGACGGCAAGCGTATACTGAGTGAGGTCATTGGTACCGATGCTGATGAAATCGACGGCTTGTGTGATCTCATCGATAATTTCAACTGCCGCCGGAATCTCGATCATTGCGCCGACCTCGGGTTTGTTGCACGTAGTGCCGGATTTTTCAAGAGCTGCAATATGCTTGTCGAGGGAGTCGCGAATGGCGATAATTTCATCGAGCGATGAAATCATGGGCAGCAGAACCTGGATGTTGCTCCAGGTATTTGCCTTCAGGATGGCAAGCAGCTGGCTGTCAAGAATCTCTGGAACATCGATCAGGATGCGAATGCCGCGCCATCCGAGATTCGGATTCGGTTCACTGATCGGAGAGTAGATTAATTTATCACCGCCGATATCGAACAGCCGTATGACCAGGGGTTCCGGGTTCAGGGCGGCAGCCATGTCGCTGTAGTAGGCGGTTTGCTCGTCTTCCCTCGGTGGCTTGGTACTGTCGATAAACAGGTTTTCGCTTCTGAAAAGGCCGACCCCTTCAGCTCCGGCATTTCGTATGGAGGGGATTTCCTCCTTGACGTCAATATTCGAGAAAAAGTGCAGGCGTATACCGCATTTTGTGACTGCCGGAGCGCCGGCAAGTTTCGATGCGGCTTCTTCCATCTTGTTCTCTTCCGCAATCTTGTTCTCGAACCGCTTGACCGTATCTTCGAACGGATGAACGATCGCCGTTCCCTTGCTTCCGTCGATAACCATGGAATCCCCGGTTTTCACCCTTTGCGTGAAGTTGCTCAGACCGACGATGATGGGGATGTTCAGGGATTTGCACATAAGTGAAGTGTGGGAGGTCACCCCGCCTGTCTCGGTAACGAACCCTTTGACGCGGTTCCTGCTGAACAGAATGATGTCAGCCGGAGAAAGACAGGTGGAAACGATGATCATGCTTTCCGGGATCTTCGACTGCCATTTCTGGTTATGCAGGTTTCTGATAATCCTGTTCTTGATATCGTCGAGATCCTGTGCTCTCTCCTGAAACAGCTGCTCGGATGATTGTTTGAAATGCGCGAGGTGCCTGTCGAAC
The DNA here is from genome assembly GCA_028278005.1 of Chlorobium sp. Classification (GTDB taxonomy): domain Bacteria; phylum Bacteroidota; class Chlorobiia; order Chlorobiales; family Chlorobiaceae; genus Prosthecochloris. Next base: position 2,791 of record JANQFD010000062.1, read on the forward strand.
TCCTCCTCGATCGCAAGCTGCGCTGGTTTCAGCTTTTCCCGGATCAGCCGGATGATACTTTCGGTAAGTACTTCGTCATGCAGCAGCATGATCTGAGCCTGAAAAAGATCCGAATAGGCCTGACCAAGTTTCTGGGTTGTAACCCCTTCGATTTTTTTCAGCTCCTTTTCCGAGCGCTGCAGAGCAGACACAAACTTTTCAATTTCATGTTCGGTATCGGCCGGATCGAGCTCTGTTTGTGTTTTTTCAATCTTGTCTTTGATGAACAGGTATGCAGGGCCGATGGCAATCCCTTTTGAGGCGCCGGTTCCATGAAATATCTGTTCTGGTGAAGATTTTCCGGTTGATGTTTGTGGATCGCTCATGATTCACCATAAAATTTGAATGTCCGGCTGGCTTTTGCAGCAAAACGGGGATTAAAAAGGCAGATCATCAGGTGCAGAAAACGGACCCTCAGGCGGTTTGCCTGTCCCGCCCGGACCGGGGGGGGGTTCAGGCAACGGCTGATGGAGCTGCTCCGGCGGCCGGGGCACGGCGTCCGAGCCGTTTGAATCGGATTCACCATAGTTTTCCTTGCTGTATACGTTGGCTGTCGGGAGAAAACGCCCGTAATTCTTGAGAAAACGTAACCGTATATCACCAATCGGGCCGTTTCTCTGTTTGCCGATGATCACTTCAATAATATCCTTTGTTGAAGTTCCATCGCCAAAGGTATCAATTTTATACATTTCGGGCCGGGACAAAAACATGACGACATCCGCATCCTGTTCAATGGATCCCGATTCCCTGAGGTCGCTGAGTTGTGGCCGACGGTCGCCGGAACGCTGCTCAACCGACCGGTTGAGCTGAGCCAGCGAGATAATGGGAATGTTCAGTTCCTTGGCAAGTGCTTTCAGGGATCGGGATATCTGGGCGATTTCCTGCTCGCGGTTTGATTTGCCCTCCCGCACGGGGGTTACCAGCTGAAGGTAATCAACCACAACCATGCCGATATCGTGTTCCTGTTTCATCCTCCGGGCTTTTGCCATCAACTCGATGATCGAGATTCCCGGCGTGTCGTCTATAAACAGCTTCGATTCGGCAAGTGCATCCATGCTGTTGATGATTTTGCCCATCATTTCCGGAGTGATCCTTCCTGTTCTGACAGCCTGTGATTCAACATAAGCCTCGGCACACATGAGCCTTACGGCAAGCTGAATCTCGGCCATTTCAAGGCTGAAAAACAGTACCGGAGTATCGAAATTCACGGCCGCATTTCTGGCAAGAGCAAGGGCAAAGGCTGTTTTTCCGGCGGATGGTCTTGCTGCGATGATAATCAGATCGGAAGGTTGGAATCCGGCAGTAAGGTCGTCGAGTTCCGAGTATCCGGAAGAAACACCGGTTACCGATGATTGCGAAGCGCTCAGAGACTCGAGCATCCTTGTGGCGTTTTTCAGCAGCTCCTTGATGTTGGAGGCTTTTTTCTTGATACCGGCCTGGGATATGCTGAAAAATTGCTGGGAGGCAAGCTCCACGAGATCGAACACATCGACGGCTGAATCGTATGCTGTACTCGATATCTGTGCGGAAATCGATATAAGCCGCCGGTAAAGATGTTTTTCCTTTGCAAGCTTCGCATAGTACTCGATGTTCGCTGAACTGACAACCTTGTTGGTAAGCTCAGCGAGGTATTGCCTGCCCCCTATGTTTGCCAGTTCGTTCATCCGGGACAGCTCTTCACTGACCGTAATAAGATCTATGGCCTGCCGCTTCTGGTAGAGCCCGAGCATCGCCTTGTAAATAAGCTGGTGCCGCTGCTCATAAAACACTTTCCCCCCGGATTCGCCGTAAATTTGAATGACCTGCTCGATAGGCTCGCCTTCAAGAAGGATGCAGGCGAGTACTTCCTGTTCTATTTCAGCCGAATAGGGGGGAATTCTGCTTTCCTGCGAAAAATCTATCTCCCTGCTCAGGTCAACCTGTGGTTTACTGTTTCGGCCTGTCGGTTGTTTCATGATGCCTTACAATTTCAACGATGATCTTTTGCCATGCCTGAAGAATGCCCCAATCAGGTAATGTTGTTCCTGCAGCATGCAATCCCCCGGTTTCCGGCGTAAGAACGGTACATTCTCAACAAACTTTGTCATAATGACTGCGAAGCAGCTTCACATCTTCCCAGCAGTGTCGTTTCCAGTTAGGATTGCGCAACAGTGCGGCAGGATGGTAGGTGACAACGACATCATACCCGCTCCATTGAATAATTCTCCCTCTGAGGTTTCCCATCGATTGCTTGTTGTCAAGGACGGTATTTGCGGCAACCCTGCCGAGAAGCAACAGAATTTTCGGCTTGATCAACTGAAGCTGCAGTTTCAACCAGGGCATACAGCATTCTATCTCATCAGTCAGAGGGTTGCGGTTTTCCGGGGGACGGCACTTGATGATATTGCAAATAAACACATCTTCTCTCGAAAAACCGATTGCCTCGAGAATTTTATCAAGAAGCTTTCCTGAGCGGCCTACAAACGGACGACCCTGAGCATCTTCTTCAGATCCGGGGGCTTCTCCTATTACTACAATGTGAGCTTCCGGATTCCCTTCTCCAAATACAAAATTGATCCTGGTTGAAGCCAGGCGGCATTTTGTGCAGCTTTTCGATTGTTCAAAAAGCTCATGCAAGTCACGGTACTTCACCGGTTGGGCGGTGCTTTTGCTCGTGGAACTGTCCTGCTCAAAAAGAGATTCCTGCATTATCCTTCAGATAGTGACGAGTGGCAGGTGACGAGTAACAAGCGAAGCAATTGTATGCATCATGCTTCAAGTGAGTTATCATCCCCTGTTTCATTCGTCTGGTTTCAGCTA
>JANQFD010000067.1 GCA_028278005.1 Chlorobium sp.
CACCCGCATGACATGTGCGCAGTCCTTGAAAAAACAGAAAAGATGCTCAAAGTTTGAACCCTTTTTCCATTGTAAAACGTATTACTAATAAGAAGTCAATTATTAGATCATGAAAGTACTAGCCTTGAACGGCAGTCCTCGCAAAGAGGGAAACACGCACAAGATGATCCTGAAAGTGTTCGAAGCTCTCGAAACCGAAGGCATTGAAACCGAACTTGTTCATGTCGGAGGCAAGGTGATCCGGGGGTGTCTGTCATGTTACAAATGCATTGAACGCAAAGACAGGAAATGTGCAACCGGAAATGACATGTTTAATGAGATTTTCGAAAAAATGCTTGGTGCCGATGGCCTGCTCCTTGCGTCTCCGACATATTTCGCCGATATAACCCCTGAACTGAAGGCAGTTATCGACCGTGCCGGCTTTGTTTCCAGGGTAAACGGACAGCTATTCCGTCACAAGGTCGGTGCTGCGGTTGTTTCTCTCCGCCGCGGCGGCGGGGTCCACGCCTATGACAGTATCAACCATCTCTATCAGATATGCAGCATGTTTATTGTCGGTTCGACATACTGGAACCTCGGTTTCGGAGGAAGAACCGGTGATGAAGTTCCCAATGATAAAGAAGGTATGGACAACATGATCGATCTGGGCCGTTCTATGGCTTATCTCATGAAAAAACTCAGATAATACCTGTTCTTTTTGCAAGAATCATTCAAGGATATCGTCGAAATAAGTAGAGACGACGATTAATGTTACAGCTACCCATGAACACGCGAAAGGAGAAAACCATGAGAAAACAATTGCTTGTCGCCGCTCTGCTTGCAACGACAATGGGATTGCAGCATGCTCCCGCCCTTGCCGATGTCAACATTCACATCAGCCTGGATCAACCAAGAGCTGTTGCATACCATCCTGTATATGATCAGGATTACTTCTACGATGCCGCGTTTCTCCCGGCGCTGCTGTTTGTTCCGCAGCTCGGGTTTTATGTTTCGGTCGGCCAGCCTTTCGACATGCTCTTTATCAACAACTATTATTACATCACGCACGGAAAACGCTGGTACCGGTCACGTCACCACTATGGGCCCTGGAAATCCGTCAGATACAAGAGGCTTCCACGGGCGATCAGAAAACACGCATGGCATACAATCAGGTATTACGGTGACCGGGAGTACCGCCGGCATGACAGACACCGCTGGCTGAAACATCGCCACATGATTCGAAAAGCTCACAGAAAAAGCATAAGAGAAAGCGCCTATTACTACGATGATGACCGCCTGCGCAAACACCCCCGCAAAGCCTACAGGCAGAGACTTGAACGTGAAAGAAGGAAGGCCTACCGGGAGGGACGCAGAGACGAAAGACGTTCATACAGAATCAGGCAGGAAAAGGAACAGCGCAGAGCTTACAGGGAAAAGGAAAGGAAAGTACGTCGCAGGAACTCGGGGGAGCACATCATTGTGCATGAAAAAACAACAAAAACGAGGCACTGGAGAAAACAAGACGACTCCCAAAGACGTGATAACCGATGGGCGGAAAGAAGGTCCGATCGCCGGAGAGACAGAGAGACCGTTCATAGCAAAAGACCTCGCGGCGAAAGAAAGGCGAGGGAAAAGGCAATTGAAAGAGAGCGCGAGACATCCTTCTGGAAAAGAGAATATGTTGCACGTTAGCAGCCGTCTCCCCTGATATTTTTGCACACAAAGGCTCCGAGCTGAATGTCGGAGCCTTTGTCTTTTCATTAGGAGATTGCCGGCATCATTGAGATATTATTTGTTATTTCCACCAGAGGAGGCTATCCGCCGATGCGTAACAATGACCATCTATCATCGCAGAGCTGACCATGAAAAAAAACAGAGTACCCGCCCTTGTTCTTCTCCTGTTATCCCTGACATATACGGCAACAGCATGTGCAAGCGATACCACGCATAATGAGAAAAAGCCGCTTTCTGCCCCGGCAAATAATGTCGAAGAAATCTATTGCGGGACAACGGTTGTGGATCCATACCGTTACATGGAAAATCTCAAAGATCCCTTCGTTCAGATGTGGTTCAAATCGCAGGCAGAACACGCAAGATCGGTTCTTGAGAACATACCGGGCAGAGAATCGCTTATGGAAAAAATGAAGGATTTCGACAGCAGAAAATCTTCCAAAGTATATAACCTCGTCATTACGGATAACGACCGCTATTTCTATCTGAAAAGAACCCCTTCCGACGAAATCGGTAAACTTTACTACAGAGACGGTTACAAGGGTGATGAAAACCTGCTTTTCGATCCCTCGTCATTGTCGCAGAACGGTAGCATGAACTATGTCGTCAGCAACATCTCACCTGCCGACGACGGCTCGAAAGTAGCGATCTCGGTTGCTGCCGAGGGTTCCGAAGACGATGTGGTAATGATCATGAACGTCGATAACGGCAAGCTCTATCCCGAAAAGATCGACCGGTGCAGGTTTGCCTCTCCTTCCTGGCTGTCTGACGGCAGTGCTTTCCTCTACAACCGCCTCCGGAAAAGTGAAAAACATGCGATCGATATTCAGAAAAACAGTACAGTTTTTCTCCACAAAGTCGGCACCGATCCTTCTCTTGACAGAAAAGTATTCTCCAGCGCAACAAATCCTGAAATGAACATCAGTCCGGAAGACATACCGTTCGTGCACTACGACAAGGACAGCAAACATCTCTATGCATTCGTTCAGAATGTTGACCGCCGGCTTACCGTATACTATGCGCCCGCATCGGAACTCAGCAATCGGAACATAAGGTGGGAATCGCTTCTGAAACCTGAAGACAACGTTCACAATTTTGCGGTCACGGAAAAGGAACTCTATCTCTATACCCCCGAAAAATCCCCGAATTTCAAGCTCTTGAAAACATCTCTGCTGGAACCGGATATCAGCAATGCTGAAACGGTTATCCCCGAAAACCCTGACGCTGTTCTCACGTCTTTTTCCCTTACAAGCAAAGGCATTTACTACACCCTGACAAAAAACGGAGTCGAGGTAGAGCTCTTCCGCAAAGAGCCGAACAGTAAAAAAGCCAAAAAGCTCAAGCTGCCATTCACTGCCGGCACCGCTCGCCTGAGCGCCAAAGGGTTCAGGTTTCCCGAAGCATGGGTCGTCATCTCCGGTTGGAGCAGCGATTACAAGCGCTACCGCTACGACGATGTGTCCGATACGTTCATCTACGAGACACTTTCCTCTCCTGCCGAATATCCTGAGTACGATGATCTTGTTGTGAAAGAAGTCATGGTCCGCTCGCATGACGGAGTTACAGTACCGCTTTCGCTGATATATCGTGAAGGGTTGAAAAAAGACGGCACCAACCCGCTCCTTTTCTACGGGTACGGCGCTTATGGTAAATCCCTGAAGCCATTCTTCAGTCCATCATTTCTTCTCTGGACACACAGGGGAGGAATTCTCGCGGTAGCCCATGTCAGGGGAGGCGGGGAACTTGGTGATGCATGGCACAAGGCGGGCATGAAAACCACCAAACCAAACACCTGGAAAGACCTGATCAGCATCGCCGAATACGTGATCGAAAAGAAATACTCTTCAGCTGATCATATCGTTCTCAACGGTGCAAGTGCCGGTGGGATTCTTGTAGGCAAGGCCATGACCGAACGTCCGGACCTGTTCGCTGCGGTCATTCCGCAGGTAGGGGCAATGAACCCGCTACGCGGAGAAGAAACTCCCAACGGACCGGTTAACGTTCCTGAGTTCGGCACAGTCAAAGACTCTGTAGAATGCAGGGCGCTTATAGCGATGGACCCGTACCTGAGCATTCGTGACGGCGAAAAATATCCTGCGGCATTTGTCACTGCAGGCATCAATGACCCGAGAGTGATCGCATGGCAACCGGCCAAATTCGCCGCCCGCCTGCAGGCCGCAACCGCATCGAACAGGCCTGTGCTGTTTTACACTGATTTCCGGTCGGGACACGGCATAGGCGACACAAAAACCAAGCGCTTTGCAACGCTGGCCGATGTGCTGAGTTTCGCGTTCTGGCAGACCGGGCATCCTGCATTCCAGGTAGAACAGCAGTAATCGTCCGGACCTGCCGCTTTATGCCCGCAGAGCAAGCTCCTCCCAGCGGATCATATCTGCCTCGAGCTGATCCTGCAGAGACAGCAATTCTTCGCTCAGTTGTCTGACCTGATCGAAATCCGATCCCGCTTCGTTCAACTGCAGCGAAATCGACGCCTGACGCTTCTCGGCTTCCGCAATTTTTTTCTCGAGCGAATCAAGCTCACGTCGTTCATTGTAGCTGAGTTTACGAGTATCTGTGCCGACGTTTTTTTCTTTCGACGCTGTGCCGTTTTTATTACCTGCAGGTTTTGTGCCCGGCACTTCACGAGCAGGCTTCATCTCCAGATAGACGCTGTAGTTGCCGGGGTATTTCCGGATTCTGCCGTTTTCTTCAAACGCAAAAATATGCTCTGCCACCCTGTCGAGAAAATACCGGTCATGACTGACCGCTATGACACATCCCGACCATGCGTCAAGGAATTCTTCGAGCACTTGCAGTGTAGGAATATCAAGATCATTTGTCGGCTCATCGAGCAACAAAACGTTCGGTGACATCATAAGCTGCCGAAGCAGATAAAGCCTGCGCCGCTCTCCACCTGAAAGGTTCCCGACAAGGTTGTACTGCACGGATGGCTCGAAAAGAAATTTCTCCAGCATTTTGGAAGCCGAAAGCACGCTTCCGTCCTTCAGTTTTACCTGTTCAGTCTCCTCCTTGATGTAGTCGATAACGCGCATCGTATCATCGAGACCGCTGCTCATCTGATCGTAGTATGCAATCTTGACTGTCTGTCCTGTCTCGATATGACCGGCGTCGGGGGTCGTTCTGCCTGCTATAAGATCGAGAAGTGTCGTTTTACCCGAACCGTTCGGCCCGATTATACCTATCCTGTCGCCTTTTTGAAGCAGGTACTCAAATGAGGTAATCAGAGGGTTGTCATCCCATGATTTAGATACCCCATGCAGTTCGATGATCTTGTTGCCGAGACGGTCGGCACCGAAACCGATTTTCAGCTCCTCTTTTTCAGACGCCACCCGTTCTTCCATGAGACCTTCGGCTCTCTGAATTCTGGCTTTCTGCTTGGTAGTACGTGCCTTGCACCCTGTTCGCAGCCAGGCAAGCTCCTGTTTTACAAGAGCCCTGTGCTTGCGGCCGGCTCTTGCTTCCTGCTCCTCCTGTTCGGTTTTCTGCTGCAAATAACTCGCATATCCCCCCGAAAAGGTATTTGCCGAAACACCATCCAGCTCGATCATCCTGTTGACTACTCTGTCGAGAAAGTACCTGTCGTGGGTAACCAGAATAACAGCGCCCTGGTAGCGCTTAAGATAGTTTTCAAGCCATTCGACACTGTCGGCATCGAGATGGTTGGTGGGCTCGTCGAGGATGAGGGCATCGCTCGGCATAACCAGCGCATGGGCGAGAGCGACACGTTTGCGCTGCCCTCCGGAGAGCGTGGCCATTGTTGCGCTCACATCATGAAGGCCCAGTTTCCCGAGCACGGCTTTCACGGTTGCTTCGAGCTCCCAGGCGTTATGCACATCGAGTTCATGTGACAGCGAGCTCATCTTCTCGATCAGATCCCGATCCTCGCCTCCTCTCTCCTCGAGCGTTTTGCACACCAGCTCGTACTCATAAACCAGATTCAGTAACTTGCCACCCGATTTCAGAACAGCTTCAAGCACTGTATCGTCCGGATTGAAGGGTGACTCCTGCGGCAACCAGGAAATGCGCCTCTGTTTAGCGACCATCACCTTTCCGGAATCCGGCACCTCCTTTCCGGCAAGAATCCTGAGAAGCGTACTTTTACCGCTCCCATTCGTTCCTATAATCCCGATCTTGTCCTTTTCGTCAATACCGAACGAAACATCGGCAAACAGCTTTTTCAGCCCATACTGTTTACTTATTGCCTCGACTGTCAGAAGAACCATATTCTTTTTACCTGAACTGGGTGTCCCGCCAAGTCGGGATGCTCCATAATAGTAAGTTTATTAAAAACTATCTGTTATACTGTGTTTGTATAGAGAAGCCCTTTGGCTTCACAAAACCTGAGGCAATATACCATAACAAACCTTTCCATCATTCTCGCGAAAACAATTCAGATGAACCGAAAGAATGCTCTCTTCACCCTGCTTCTTATCCTTATTGCAGTTTTTGCCGCACAATTTTTCAATATTGGAAAGGATAGCGAGGAATACAGGGTAATGAGGGTTGCAGACGGAGACAGCTTTTCATTGATGAAAAACCGGACCGAAGTAAAAGTCAGGTTATACGGCATAGACTGCCCTGAACGTAAACAACCTTTTAACAAAAAAGCCGGGAAGTTTACAAGAACTATGCTGCAGAAGGGCAAAATAGAGCTTACAAAGGTAGATCTTGACAGATACGGGCGTACGGTAGCATGGGTCTTCGTGGATTCTCTCAATCTCAACGAGGAACTTGTCCGTCGCGGATTGGCCTGGCATTACAAACACCATTCAAACGACACGAGTCTTGCACGTCTTGAAAAGAATGCGCGATTGAATAAAACCGGACTCTGGTCGGATCCGCACCCAATCGCTCCCTGGGAATTCCGAAAACAAAAAAGATAGCAATCAGCTGTATCGTTGAATCTCGACAATGAGTTCATTCATATTTATTGGCTTTGCAAGCACGGCGTCGCAACCGGCCTCTCTTGCAACCTTTTTTTCACTTGGAGAAGCAAACGCTGTTTGCGCAATAACAGGCAGATCCGGTCGAATTTTCTTGATCCGCTCGGTTGCTTCATAGCCGTTCATCACCGGCATTTTCATATCCATGAGCACGATTCCGATATCCGACATCTCTTCTACCATTTCAAGAGCTTCCCTCCCGTTCTCCGCAACGAGAACAGTTACCTTCAAACCTGACAGCACTCCTTTTAAAAGCATCCGGCTTGTGGAATCGTCATCGACAACCAGCACCGTCAACCCCTGCTGAAAACTGATATTGTTTCTTTTTTCCGCTTTGATCGTCGACGTCGCAGTAGCCAGATCACATGAATACGGCAGGGTGAAATAAAAAACACTCCCCTTTCCCGGAACCGATTCGACCCTGAGTTCTCCCCCCATCATCTCAACAAATGTTTTGCTGAGACTCAAGCCAAGCCCCGTACCCTCATATTCACTGGCGGAATCCGTCGAGACCTGCCTGAAACGATCGAAAATCTTATCCTGCATGTCATATGGAATGCCTATACCGCTATCACTCACATAAAACTCCAGCATACCGTTGATCACCCGGTAACCGCATGAAACCTTGCCTTTTCTGGTATATTTCAACGCGTTTCCGATAAGGTTCGACAATATCTGGTTGAGCCGGGTTTTATCGGTCACGATTACGCTATCCTTCCGGGAAAGGCCTGCATCACAGGTAAAGGAAAGACCTTTTTCTTTGGCTCGCTGTTTGAAAGAGGTAGATATGTTATCAAGCACTTCATTGACGTCTGTCCTGACCGGATACAGTTTAATTTCACCTATCTCGATCCTCGATATATCAATCAGGTTATTGATAATATCGAGCATACGCTTTCCACTTTGATGGATAAGGTTGATATAATGCTCTTTTTCTTTTTCGGACGGGCTGGACTCTTTCAACAGCTCTGAAAAACCGAGAATCCCGTTCATCGGGGTTCGTATCTCATGACTGATATTTGCAAGAAAACATGACTTGAGGCGATCGCTTTCTTCAGCTTTTTCTTTTGCTTCGACCAGTTCACTCCACAATTTTTTCTTTTCGGATATATCCTCCTTTACAGCGACAAAATGTGTAATCTCGCCCTTTTCATTTTTTACCGGGGATATAACCGCTTTCTCCCAGTATAGTTCACCGCTTTTCTTTTTGTTCAGAAACTCCCCGTGCCATTCATTACCTGAAAGGATCGTATTCCAGAGCATTTCGTAGAAGTCCTGCGACATTTCGCCTGACTGCAGGATCCTTGGATTTTTATTAAGCGCCTCCTCAAATGAATATCCGGTGATCTTCGTAAACTTGGGATTGACATACTCAATAGTACCTTCCCTGTCTGTAATAGCCACAACCGAAGGACTCTGCTCAACAGCCTTGCTGATTTTTTTCAGGTGTTCCGAGGCCTGAACCTGCTCGGTAATATCGAGAACGGTAAACGTTATCCCTTTTGAATGATCTTCCCGGTCAACAGGAGCCGAGCTGACCAAAACATGTATGATCGTCCCGTCTTTACGTCTGAGTCTCGTCTGAACTGTACCGACACCGGCTTTCTCGATCTGGCGATATTTCTCCCTCCCGACAAACTCATACTCCTCGTCAGATTCATACAGGATACGAGCGTCCTTTTCGATGAGTTCCCGCTTTCTATACCCGAGCATTTTGCACAGACGCCTGTTGACATCCTTCAACACCCTTTCATGAACCAGCCCTATACCTGCAGGTACAGCACTGAAAATACTCTGCAGGTATGCATCACGATCCCTGAGTATTGTCTCGATCTGTTTTTGCCTGGTAACATCGTTATAAACAGCCAGGATCTCTCCTCCCGGAAGTTTGGACACATAATTTTCCCTCCATCCGACAATCCTCTTATCCCTGTACATGGCTATCGGATGTCGTTCGGGTTTGCCTGTTTTCCAGACGCGCTGCAAAACATCGAAGAGCCCGAAATCTTTCACACCGGGAAAAACTTTCAGAACACTTTTACCGATAACGGCACTTCTTTTAATCTTGTCGATTTTCTCCGCAGACTTGTTGAAATCCCTGAACACAAAATCGTTACCGTTATCCACAGCTTCATAAAGAGCAAGACCATTACGGATGCTGTCGAAAAGCTTCCTGTAACGATCCCCTTCAGCCTGTCCTCCTGACGGAACTCCGCAAATTGCCGCAGCTTTTTCCATCACTGAGATCCGTTCGCGCAGAGCCTTAAGCTCGGATAGAAGCTCAGTTTTTGTTTTTTCTTGATCTCTCATGGCATTGCCCTGTATCCCATGTTCACAGAGAAAAAACTCTGGATGTTTTAATCTTTATGATCTCCTTGCAGGTAGAGAGATGTAGACCGGGGGTAAAGATAACAGTGCGGCACATCACGATTCCCGCTTACAACAAGCGCATAATAGTGAATATAAAAAAAGCACTTCAAGAAAAAAGTGTTTATAACAAATAAACACTGCACCCACATTAATTCCCGATCATGATTTACAATCGCCATACCCCGAAATCAAGTATGCAGCTGCTCCGGCCGTGCAATACAGACAGTATAATCTACCGGCATCGTATAGGAACCGGAGCCACAAAACACTTCACAACACCTTGCATCACTTCAGATAAACACGTTACCATATAACGTATTACCAATGCAGGCCCTATCCATACAACAGCAATCAAGACTACCTGTTCTGATCCAGTGCTTTCGCTTCAAACAGCCGGAACATCTGTATCCATTGACAAAACCGTAGCGAAGCAAACCGGAGATCGGCAATAAACCGCTCTTCATGGGTTGGAAATTTAAATCTGTCTTTTTTTCAGGCCCTTCGTGCCCGGACTCTTTCTGGCCCGGATTGCAGAACGGATCCCATTCGTCGGACGGCTTTCCGGGTTCATCTTTTTTTTGTGCGGACTGGGGGACATTGCGGCTTACGACCTGGAAAAGCATGCCGACAAACCGGGGCTGAAGTTTGCCGGTCTAACGATACCCGGCGATCAGCTTCTCGAACGCTTCTTCTGACACCTCATGCTCATAGGCAGGGGTATGGGGAATGCAAAGCAGGTCTTCGTAAAGCTCACGTCCGTCACGGCGATAGATGACGCCAAGAGGAAGCTTTTCGGTTTCAATAGCTTTCTCGAACGCCCGCGTACGGTCGGAAGGATCGTAATCATCCGGCAGATAGTAGGTGTTCTCCTTGAACCACTGGTACGTGTTCATCTTGTTGAAGATCACGCATGGCTGGAAAATATCCACAATGGCGAAACCCTTGAATGAAACCGCCTGCTTGATGATCTCTTTGGTCTGTTCACTGTCACCGGCACTTGCACGTGCGATGAACGGTGCATCGAGAGCAAGGGAAACCGCAACGGGGTTGAACGGCTCGAGCACAACCCCTTTCAACTGGAGCGTGGTTTTCATGCCCGGCCTTGATGTCGGTGACGCCTGTCCCTTGGTAAGCCCGTAGACCATATTGTCATGCACGATAACGGTTATATCGTAGTTACGGCGGATGGCATGCATGAAATGGTTTCCCCCTTCCCCGTACATGCATCCGTCACCCGACTCGGCAATCACAACCAGGTTCCGGTTCGAAAGTTTCACTCCCATTGCAGCAGGCAGTGCCCTGCCGTGCAAACCGTTGAACATATGTGCATTGACATACTGCGGCGTCTTGGCCGCCTGACCAATGCCGGAGACAACAACAAGGTTTCTCCGGTCAATCTGGAGCTCATACAGGGCCGCCTTCAGGGCTTCAAGAAGCCTGTAATTCCCGCAACCGGGACACCAGCCCATGTTCTTACCCTGCATGTCAAAGGGATTGATCGTCATACTACACCTCCTGAAGTGCCTCTATAACTTCCTCAACTGAAAAGGGTTCACCGGTTGCTTTGAGAATTCTCCCTGCTGCCGGAATCCCGAACTCCCGATTCAGCAGGTCGGCGAACTGACCTGTCGCGTTGTTTTCGAGTACAATGACCTTTTTTGCTTCGAGCAGCTCCCTGACTGACGGGTTCAAAGGGAAAAGCTGTGGAAAATGCAGACCGGCAAGACCGTCCTTCTGCAGCGTGTCGAGCGCTTCAGCAAGCACACCCCGGTTAGACCCCCATGATACAACAACAGTTTCAGCTTCTCCGGATCCAAACTGTTCGGGCATCAACGACTCTTCGGCAAGTGCTTCAAGACGCCTGAGGCGCTTTTGCACCATATTTCGACGCAACTCGGGATCTTCTGTCAGATGACCGCTTTCGTCATGCTCGTGGGAGTCAACTTTAACAATACCGTCTCCATATCCCGGCACGCCCCTTGGAGACAACCCGTCCCCGGTCAACCGGTACCTCTGGTATTCAGAAGTGGTTTTGATCATATGGCGCTCAACAGGCAGCCGGATAACCTCGGATTCCGCCACAGAAGCCACAGAATCAAGGAAAAACTGATCAGTCAGCACAAAAACGGTTGTCTGGTACTTTTCGGATAGATTAAATGCTCTTTGCATCAGCTCTATCGCCTGAGCGAAAGACCCTGGTGCGAATATCACCCGGGAATACTCTCCATGACCGGCATAGAGTGCAAGATTCAGATCAGCCTGTTCGGTACGGGTCGGCAGCCCGGTTGCCGGACCGGGCCGCTGGCCGATATGCACAACCACCGGCACTTCGGCAGCACCGGCAAGGCTGACACCTTCCTCCATAAGCGCAAATCCTCCGCCGGAAGTGGTGACGACCGCCCGGGCTCCTGCATAGGAAGCCCCGAGGGCAGCATTGATGGCGGCAATTTCATCTTCTGCCTGATCAACGATAATATTGAAGTCGTCTGCTTTGTGAGCCAGGAATGTCAGGAGACCGGTACTTGGAGACATGGGATAGGAAGATATAAAACTGCATCCGGCTGCGACTGTTCCGATCCCCAGGGCAGTATTACCATCGATCAGCAGCTCTTTCACTCTTGTTTCGGCAGGCTTCAGAGAAACCGCGATCTCCCTTTCTTCAGCGGTCTGCTTGCCGAAATCATAGCCGAGCCTTGCAGCGGCAATATTCTCCGACACAATCTTCTCACCCTTGCCACTGAACTGCTCTGCAAGATAGTCCGAAAAAGCCTCGATGGAGATCCCGAGAAAACCGAGCACGATCCCGACTGCGACAGTGTTTGCATAGATCTTGCTTCCGGCCTTTGCAGCAAATTCGGCAAAAGGAGTGTGAACAAAACCGGCGACATTCTTTCCTTCAACATGACCATTCTCGGCGAAAACAAGGGTGTTTTGCCCGATACGGTTTTCGAGATGCTCTATGGCTTCGGCGTTCAGTGCGACCAGAAAATCTATTTTGCGAACATACGCCCTGCGTTTTTTTTCTGTTATTCTTACTTCCGTGGAATTGCTCCCTCCCCTTATCCGGGACATGAATTCAGTGCAGGCGAAGACATAGTAACCGTTTTTCTTGAGGACCTTAACCAGAGCGTCCGCTATCGTCTGGACGCCCTGCCCTGCAGCGCCGCCGAAAACAATGGAAATATCCTTTTCGAAGTGATGCATGGAAAGAGGATTTGTTCACAGTTTTTTCCTATAACACCATAAATATCAATAAAATTCAACAACGAAGGAACAACAGTCCGGCAAAATGATAACAATGCCCCCTTTATTTGCGCGTTCAGAAGAAAACCGATAACATCCACCTGAATTGAGCGATTGCCGAGCATGCCGGAGATGTGAGGCACGGGGAATGCCGCTGTAGTGATCTACCGCAGATTCCCTGTAACGAAGCAGATCCGGTGTGATCGACAATCCCAAAGGGTTTCAACAAATGCGGCTCTACATCAGTTTTCATGTGTACATGAACGGTGAGGGATAATTTCAACACAAACATAGTATAACAGATTGTTATTATTATACTTACTATTATGGAGCATTTGTTGAAACGCTCAGTTCAGGATCCAGTAACAAAACAGTTCAATACGACGATACCATGGAAAACAGGAAAGCTTTTCTCATAACAGGGGCTTCTACCGGAATCGGGGAAGC
>JANQFD010000071.1 GCA_028278005.1 Chlorobium sp.
CCGATCTTCCTGCCTCTCCGTGTCGAAAGACAGCATGACCGGTATCTCACGCTGTACTGCTACTGCATCTGTTGTGGGGGGCAACCATATGCTCAGCAGGAGTAATACATATACGAGGCGTCCCATGCCCCACTCCTGTTTGCGGTTACCAGGTACTTCTTTTGTTTTTCAGTTCGTAACTGAACGCTACAATTCTTGTATAGCTTAAGAAAACACGATACGGTTGAGTCAGAAACGTCGACAACAGCAAGGAAACTTTACCATGACGAGACTGTACAAGAGAAATAATCCCCTGCAATGCTGTAAGACATTCCATGACAACCATGTAGGCAATGCCGAATTTCAGGAATGTCAGCGGCATTGCAGAAAGCACGACAATTGATGGGAAAATAACAATAAACATCATTTCAAGAAAAGCACTGCCGAAGCCGATGAAAAGGGCATAAGGCAGCCAGAACATGCTGAGTAATCCCGTCTTGCCGGTAAACAGGGTCTGGTGGTGTTCACGATAAACCTGCAGATGCCCCCTTGACCAGCGTATGCGCTGCTTTTTCAAAACACCCCAGGTACTTACTGCTGAAGTATACGCTATGGCCCTCGGTTCATAAACCGTTTCATATCCCCGTTCAAGCAGATCAAGTGTAATATCGAAATCCTCGGCAAGCGTTCTGTCCTTGAACCCGCCTGCGGCCAGAAGCACGTCCCGTCGAAAAGCAGTTACCGGACCCGGACAAATACTTACGGAATAACCCGATCTGACCTGCGCTTCTTTAATAACCGACTGGCCATACAGATACTCGATCGCCTGCATTTTTTTGAGATACGTATCGGTTTTCTTCAACAGCACTTTTCCTGCCACAGCCCCTACCGATGCATCGTTGAAATTGCCGACCAGATACCTCAGCACCATTGGTTCGAGATAGGAATCGGAATCGGTAAAAAAAACGATTTCCCCTTTTGCGCGTTCCAGCCCCCTGTTGAGTGCGTTGGACTTGCCGTGATTATTGCGCAATCTGATCACCGATACAGCATAATTTTCAATGATCGGCAATGTAAGATCCTTTGAACCGTCATCTACTACAATGACCTCGTAAAACGGATAATCAATGGCCAATGCCGATTCAATACACCGGGATATATTCGACTCTTCGTTGAACGACGGGATTATGACCGATACAAAAGGAAGCCTTGTTGTGTAGCGTTTTTTCTTGTCGGGAAGCTGTGCAAGCAGACTGAAAAAAATAAATGGAAAAAGCGATCCCCATATATAAATGGCAAAAAACATCTGCAGGGTGCTATGCAACCAGGACGGTATAAACAGCTCAGAGTATCCGAACAATGTCCGGTTAATGTTGTCAATGAATATCGGCAGGCCATACCACAGAAGAAGCGCGATGAAAACCGAGGCAATAACCGCCAAAACCGTCATTCCGGGATTCTTTATCCTTAAACACTCTGCCGGTGTACGACAGGTCTTGAGGACAGTGTTTTCAGCTTTGTGCATTACAGCAGAATCGGGTTAATCGCTGAACAACAGCATATTCGAAGGATGGTCAAAGAACCGGCAACCAGAAACTGACCCCGAATCTGACATCTTCAGTAAGATCTTCCGACCTGTCCAGATAATCGACCCTGAGATATTCGGCATAGACATAAACACTTCCGGGCAGGAGACTGTCCAATGAAAGTCTGGCACCGGGACCGTACTGGACATAGTTTATCCAGGGTTCTTCATTCCAATCCTCGCCTAAAAAGTCATTGACAAGCGCCCCTTTTATATAGGGCTCGAAAGCAAGCTCACCCAAAGCGATGCTCACGCCTATTTTTGGTATAAGGGTCAAAATCAGATAGTTTTCCTCGCCATCGTCGCTGAAGTACGTTGTATGGTAGGCCATTTCTCCCCATAACTCCCTCCAGAAACGAAAACCTTCACCAAGCTGTTCCCACTTTGCATACCATACACTTGCCCCCGCCTTGAAGTTTTCGGAAGCAATATCATCCGGAATACCGTCCTTAGAGCCATCGAACGACTTGGTGAGAAACTGGTACTCGGCAAAAAAGGCGGGATAGACTCCGCCGGTGTAATTGCCGTTGTTATCGAGGAAATCACATTCCTTTGCAAGCCTTGCTCCAACCCCCACTATCTGGTTGTTATTCCAGTAATTCCGGTTCCATGACTCGTCCCCGAAATCATGAGTGAGACTGAACCTGAGGTACGGAGCTGCATAGACACATTCATTCATGTAATGTTTCCAACTGATATCAACCGGCAAAGAGAGAATGTAGTACCCTTTCCGCTCCTCTCCGCTTTCGTCGTCACGATCACGGTCAAGATTATACCTTGTATAATATGCATCACCGCCAATTGTCATGCTGAGCTTGCTTTCCGGTATACCCTGACTGCCTTCTGCTGCTCTAACCGGGGATGCGATGAATCCGACAAGCAGGCAGAAAATGAGTGAAATTGCTTTACGCTGTCTCATTGTTGAAACGATAATTAGTTTTTAAAAAACCTTTACACTTCCTCCAAAGGTGCAACAGCCCTATTCGGAACGCAAAAAGCATTGATTAAAAAACACCCAAGGCCTTTGACGGATAAACGCTGACAGCACACAACGGCATGAAAACCAGCCGTTTGCACATATCCGGATATTATAACTGAAAACCGGGTTTAAAGGTTGCCGCTTGATCGATATAAAGCGTAAAAAAAAGAAGTTAAGGGTGCCACACAGTATTTACATTCTGAGGTACCTTTCCCCCATTCTGACAAGCTCTTCCTTGATCATGAACCGA
>JANQFD010000023.1 GCA_028278005.1 Chlorobium sp.
TGTGTGCTGATAAAACCTTCCGAACAATCACCTGCAACCTCGGATCTGCTCGTGAAGTACGTTGGCGCCTATCTCGATGAAAGAGCGATAAAGATTGTATCCGGGGGTGTTCAGGAAAGCAGGTTACTGCTCGAAGAACCGTTCGACTATATATTTTTTACCGGAGGAAACGCAGCGGGAAAACAGGTCATGAAACAGGCTGCTGAACATTTGACACCGGTTACTCTTGAACTCGGGGGGAAAAATCCATGCATTGTCGATCAACATACCAGCATTCCTGTTGCAGCAAGAAGAGTTGTCTGGGCCAAGTTTCTGAATGCCGGACAGACCTGTATTGCCCCGGATTATGTTCTGGTACACCGGGAAGCTGAAGATGAGCTGCTCGGATATCTGAAGGATGCGGTTGAAGCCTTTTACGGAAAAGAGCCTGAGCACAGTAAGGACTATCCAGCGATAATTACCGCTGAGCGCCTTGAAAAACTTGCCGGATTCATAGCCGAAGGAGTTGTGTTGACCGGCGGTGTGATTGATCGGGAACGCCTGTATTGTGCCCCGACAATTTTGTGTGACGTTTCGAAGGATTCCATGATCATGAAAGAGGAAATATTCGGGCCGGTGCTGCCTGTGTTACGCTATTCCGGGCCTGCAGAGGTTCTGGAGATCTTTCGTTCGGTTCCAGATCCTCTTGCCGTCTATCTCTTTTCCAGAGACCGGTCATTTCAACAGTACATCATCGAACATACGCGTTCGGGAGGTGTATGCATAAACGATCTGATGTTCCAGGCGGCAATTCCCTCCCTTCCATTCGGAGGGGTTGGAAACAGCGGCATGGGCGTTTATCATGGAAAAGCCGGTTTTGAAGCCTTTTCCAGATTAAGAAGCGTTCACCGGAAAAGCACGTTTCCCGAAAACGTTTTGCGTTACCCGCCTTTTGGCCGGATCAAGCTGAAGGCGCTTCGGAAACTGTTCCATCTGTTTCCTTGACCTAAACTGTGCGTCCCGACTTGTCGGGATACAGCGGGATTCCCTGTGCCTTGCATCTCCGGCATGATCGGCAATCGCTCAATTCAGGCTTGAAAAAAACAATGTATCCTCGGGAAAAACGGTATGAAGCAGAAAGACAAAAGGGGAGATGGACAACTGTCGATCGGTCTTGCCCTGGGGGGCGGAGCGGTGCTCGGCGCTGCTCATGTCGGGGTATTGCGGGCGCTGGATGAACTCGCAATCGGGATAAAAGCATTGTCAGGAACCAGTATAGGCTCTTTTATTGCGGCTCTTCACGCCTTCGGCATGGACTGGCGTGAGATTGAAGCTGTGGCGCTTGATCTTGACTGGTTCGATCTAAGCGGGCTTACGCTTTCACAGTTCGGATTACTTTCCAACAAAAAATTCGGAGGAATCGTCAGGGAACTGCTGGGTAAAAGGAAGATCGAGGAATCTCCGGTTCCTCTATCAATCGTTGCTACGGATATCGGAAGCGGAGAGAAGGTGGTTTTGAAAAAAGGTGATGTGGCAAAGGCTGTTATGGCAAGTTCCTGTATTCCGGCGGTGTTCAAGCCGGTAGAGATTCAGGGACGCATGCTGGTTGACGGTGTATTGATTGAAAACGTGCCTCTTTCTCCACTGCAGGAAAGCGGAGTGCGTCCTGTAGTTTGCGTCGATCTCATGGGTTGCCACAAGTTCACCAAGCCCGACAATATCGTGGATCTTTTGCTCAATGCCTTTTACAGTTCACTCAAGGCTACGACTGCCATGCAGATAGAAGACGCGGACCTTAAGATTGTGCCCGACCTCGGTGCGTTCAGTCTTGTCGATACCAGACAGGTTCCGGAGCTTATCGAAACAGGATACAGGGGAGCACTTCCTTTACTGAAGCGTTTTTCTGAGAGATCGAAAACTTGATTTTCGGAGCTTTTTTCACTAACATTTCCGTTAAGGGCATATGTTGTATGTTCTTGTTATGTTATTGGGCACCTCTGTTGATTTGCTGAGCACCATGATTCTTTCTGTGATCGGTGCATGGAATCCTTCAGTCCCCGCAGATCGGGGCACTCCGGTTTCCCCGGCCCCGTTCGATATGTAAATCAAGGCGCTCACGGCAATGCAGAGAGGTTCCCGTATGATACTACTGTTAATCAAATGGAGAGTGATTATGAAAAAGTTTGTGAGTGTATGCACTGCATTGCTTGTGTTTTTTGCTTCGGCGCCGTTTGCAAAGGCTGCTGTAACTCCCTATGTGAGTGCTTCGGCCGGTGTGGGTTTCCTTTCCGATTCAGACGTTGAAAATGGCGGTTTTGACGAAATCGAGTACAAGGCAGGTTTTGCAGTCAGCGGTGCGGTTGGTCTGGATGCGGACATCTACCGTCTGGAGGGAGAAATTGGTTACCAGGTCAATCAATTCGATGTGATCGATGGTGTCGAGGTTCCTGATGAGGACGAAGCCGAGGTGGCGATTTTATCGTTCATGGCCAACGGCTATATCGACATTGCCGCTCCAACCGCCCCTCTTACGCCTTATCTCACGGCGGGAGCTGGTATTGCCAATGTAAACTTCGACATCGATGACGAAAGTGACGACGATACGGTTTTTGCCTACAAGCTTGGGGCCGGTATAGCTTTTGACGCTTCGCCGAATGTCAAGCTCGATCTTGGTTACAGATATTTTGCCACAACTGACGTCGAGCCTGAGGACGATGTAGAGGTCAGTATTGCAACACATAATATCGTAGCCGGCGTCAGGGTTGGTTTCTGAGGACGACAGTTCTCAATCGAGGTTTTTCAGGCAGCGGATTTTCCGCTGCCTTTTTTGTCTGCAGATTATTTCAGAAACATCAACCAAACGTAAGGGAGGGATAATTATGCCGATACGCAAGCTTAGAGATTTTCTTGACAGCAACAATATCAGGTATTTTATTATCAGTCATTCGCCGGCCTACACGGCCCAGGAGATCGCAGCCTCGGCGCATGTCCCCGGAGGGGAACTTGCCAAGACCGTGATAGTGACGATAGACGGGAAGCTGGCTATGGCAGTTCTGCCGGCTTCCTACAAGCTCGACTTTGAGAAGCTCAAACGAGCTGCCGGTACGGGAGACGTGCTTTTGGCTTCTGAAGAGGATTTTGCGGATATGTTTCCCGGGTGCGAGGTCGGGGCCATGCCCCCGTTCGGAAACCTTTACGGCATGCAGACCTACGTTGCCGAAGAACTCGCAGAGGACCAGGAGATTGTTTTCAACGCAGGTAATCACATGGAACTGCTTCGTCTTTCATTCACGGATTTCGAAAAACTTGTCAAGCCTCTTGT
>JANQFD010000028.1 GCA_028278005.1 Chlorobium sp.
TCTGCAACTTCCTGCTCTGTCCGGTCAAGACCGCCTGCATCCCGCAGAGCCTCCCTGAGCTGCTCTTCAACTACTTTCGGAATCTCCGCGTCTTCTGTATCAACCCTTATTTTCCCGGGACGACCGGTTTCGCTATCAGCGGAATCAGCTGCATTGGGCATCTCTTTCGTACTATCCGTCTCAGAAACTTCAGGCTGCTCCGCCACGATTTTGATTTTCCTACGATGGATCGTTGTATCATCTTCCGGATCCTGTGTTCCCGAAGACAAGTCCGCCTCAATGTCTTGCATTGCCTGATCGAGTGACCCGCCTGAAATCCCGGGCATATTGTTGTCGTCATCCGTGTGTATTTTCACTTTTTTACGACGAACCGGGCCGTTGTTGTCATTTTGCGGCAAAGGAAGACCTTCGCCGGGTTCGGAAGTCCTTGCACCACCTGGTGCACGGTTTGCAGAAGGCTGAGTTGGCGGCTTCTTGCCCATAGGCCCGAAACTGGTAGTCAGCTTGAGCATTTTACCCATAGAACCGAGAATGCCGTCATTCTTTACTGCCGTTTGGATGGCATTCAAAACAAATTTTTCTGCCTGCGGATTATCGGCTATGTTTGAAACCAGTTCGTTAATAGCTGAAAGCACCGTGGCAACGTCGTTCGGGATGTGCTGCAGGTCTTTCATGACCTGGTCACGAAACTTGAAAGGCGCATCACCGATCGTGTCTTTCAGGTTGGCGGCAATTCTCTTCAATGCTTCAGGGTCTGTTGGCAGTACCCCTTCAAGCGCCTTGGGTATTCCTGGCGGCATTTGTTCCTGCGATCCGGGTTGTGACTGGCGAGGATGGCGGGAGTTATCTCTCCCGGCAGCAGGATCGTAGACATTATCCGCTGCAGGGCCGTTTTCCGGATTATAACCTATTGAGGTCTTGTATTGTTCAAGCAGATCCTGGCCATACCCTATCCTGGAGTCCTGAACCGGCCCAGACGACTGACCTTCAGGCAAATTGAATGAAAGAGGAGCGGGAGGACATATATTTCTTGCAGCGATGAAAATCTGCTCCGATACCTCGTCCGGTATCTCATTTCTGAAATTGTTCCCAAGATAATTCTCGATGGTAGATTCTACAATCGTATGCAGTGTCGTAATCTTTTCAGCCTCATCGATTTCAACCATGTCAAATATTACATAGACATGCTCTTTTCCTTCTCTTCTGATGCGAAGATTGAGAGTAGCGAAATCATCGTCTTTGTTTCTGCTGTTGATGGTCACTGCCCCCAAAGCAAAACGGTCAAGATAATCCTTGGCTGCCCCCCTCGCCCAGAGATAGACGGCTTTATCTGAATAGACCAGATAATCCTGGTAGGCTATGTTCCCCACCCTTTCCTGGTGTGATTCATAAAAAACACCATCGAAAAAAGCCACTGGCCTTTCGCCTGCACTGAGTAACTTTTTCTGGAAAAATTCCGCAACATCAGCGGCTTCGGTGTGTCCCGATACATACGTGGAAATAGTAGCCATCTCAAGTCCTGTCCTTTAACACTGGTTAGCCATAAGCATTGAAACAACAAAAATATGAAAACAAATAGAAATTATATAATAATGCGGCACTTAACCAAAGCCCGGCGTCTTACCGGTGCTCTGGCGGAAGACTCTTCGCTGCATTGAGCGATAACCGAACACACCGGAGATGCAACGCACAGTATGGAAGACTTTTTTATAAACCTTCTGATTTTGATGATTTTGAGCATCCCGACTTGTTGGGCCGCTCATCAGACGATACAACCGGAGGAGATAGTGCCGTATAGTACAATAACAAGAACCGGGAAGATGTAATGGATACATTGGAAGCCGCTTGGAGCGCGGTCAGAGTATACGGATGCATGCAACAAAAAAAGGCAGTTGATAGCATTGGCTATCACTGCCTTTTGTGTCCGCTTGCTTTGTCAGCTTACTTGGCGAATTTTGACTCAACCGCTTTGGTTGGTACAGCAAAGCCGGAAACCTCAGGTGAAGAACCGCGAAGGCTTCCGCCACCGCCGCCACCCATGTTTCCATAAGCATTACGATTGATTCTCATGGTGCCTTTGCCCAAAGAATCAAACAGCATACCGACTGTTTCCCAGTGCCCCTCAACCATGACTTCAAAAATACGACCGGCTGCGGCTAGGATATCGGTAAATACGCCTCCTCCACTCATAATTCCTCCTTTTGGAATTTAATTATTGGAAAGTTTACCAGGATTAAAAGGAAATAGAAAACTTTGAAATAATTTACGTTAAAATAAAAAAAAACACAAACAAAATCACTTTTGCTCCCGTGCGACCACGGAGAACCTACTTTTTGCCTCCGGACTGCTCAAAGGAACTTTTCACCCCTTTTACAGCTTCTGATGCTGACATTCCGGCATCACCAACCGCGGTTGCAGCATTCTCGGTAACGTTTTCGACATTTTTTACCGCGTCGGAATAAAGCTCTCCGGCAGTCCTTGAAACATCCTTGACTGTAATGGCAACACGGTCGATAGTATCCCCGACCACCCCGCTGGTACTGCCAAGCATTCTGCTGACCCCGGTTGCATCGACGAGCGAACCAACAGTACCTGTAACGGTCTCCACGAGATTACCCGCAAGTTCGAGCCCGCCTACTACAGCGCTTTGTCCCGTCAGAAGAGCGCCTTCAGCCAGAAAAGTCAAGCGATCAGTCAATTCAAGGGCTTTAAAGTCCTTACGCAGTTTTTGATAGGATTCACCCATAATTTTCCCCCTTACGAGACTTCTGCCAGCCCCGTCTATAGTGTTGAAGTTATGCAAAAAAAGTAAAAAAAAACCTGATACGAACCAACCCCCCGGAACACCTGCAGGAGCGGTTCTTTCTACAAAAACCCTCAGACTCTGTTGTATTCTCTCTCTGCGTGATGCTGTCCCTGTTTATTGAGATCGAACGGGATATGCAGCCACTTATCCTTGAATACGGCATCACCCGGATCAAGCCCGGTAAGACTTACCGGAAGGGTAATGATTTTCCTCTGATTCCCGATCTGGACGAAAAGTTCGTCACCGGTAACCCAAACATCAATATCGACAGGATTCGCAAACATCAGCTTCAGTTGCACCTCGTAGATATCTCCGCTTCTCTCGAACTTGATCGGAGGCTCATTGTACTGCAGTTCTGCAGGATCCGTATCCCCATACATGTCACGGGCGAACACCTCAAGAGCGTTCAATCCGACTATCTCCTGTTCATACATCCTGAGTTTTTTTACCGGTAGAGGGGCAAATCCCTGTTCGATCTCACCGAGATACTTCTGTTGAATCCCCTTCCATTTCTCAAGGTAACCGCTGTCTTCTTTTGCATCGAGCATCTTGTTGACAAGCACCATATCAACATTGAAACCGTACAGGTTCAAATAGGTAAGAGCACGCATCGTTTCCTTAATGGACATCTTCTCGGCATTCATCACGAGCCTTACGGTAGAATTGACATTGTCGGTCAGAATCTCTCTGATATCCTCGAGCTCATCAAACACCTGATCCACAGAATCAATGGCATCTTCCGGCGGAATGTAATAGGCAATCTTGTCGGACATCTTTGAAAGCGGCTTGCTAAGCGGCTTCATAATATATTTATTGACATTCTTCACAGCCTTCATACCCCAGGAAAGAGTATCGGGCAAAGAGAGAAGTCTGAGCGTCTCACCGGTTGGAGCAGTATCGAGCACAAGTGAGTCATACAACCCTGCAGCCTTGTACCGTTTGATTCTCAGAAGCGAAAAGAGCTCCTCCATTCCCGGAAGAATGGTCATTTCATCTGCAACAACACCGGAAACACCTTGTGCGGCAAATATTCTTGTATAATATTTCTGAACGGCCTGCCAGTTCTCTTTCAGATCAACGTAAGGATTTACTTCAATCGCATGCAGGTTATTCTTGATCTTGGTAGGTTCAGGCTTTAACGATAAATTAAACGAGTCGGAAAGACTATGAGCGGGATCTGTCGACAAAACCAGTGTCCGATGACCCATTTCCGACAAGCGAACGGCCGTTGCAGCCGAAACACTTGTTTTACCAACACCGCCTTTACCTGTAAATGTTAAAATACGCATGAACCAAGAATTGTATTTATTAGACTTTCAAGGAGTACAAGATATAACTATCCCGTCATTCTACAAAAGGTGAAACTTAATACAGAGTACCGAATGTTTAAAGAATATTCAATCGTATTTTCCTCATACCTGCAGTCAAACCGGACGGCAACACACTCCGGGACATGCATTATACCTGATTCAACCGCATACAACCCAGTTTGCAGAGCCTCTTAGCACATGCACCAAGATTCGACGATAACCGACAATACCGTAACCATAACAGACAGCTTATGTGTCTGGCAGGACGTATCGCTTATATCATTCCACTGTCCGGAAATCGCAAGGAACGCCAGACCGGGAAATTTCGTCAATATTAAAATCAGCCCGCAGAATCAGCCTCTGTTGAGAAGACCTTTTTCCATCCACAACGTCGAGGGCGAAACAGTCGAAATAATGGCAAAGTCTGTCGGGTGCGGAACCAGACTCCTGTGCGAAACCCCTGTCGGTTCAGCGCTGCAGGTGCTCGGTCCGTTGGGCAACTCTTTCTCAATCGATACCCCCCGCTTCGATTCAGCATTGCTGGTCTCCGGGGGTATAGGAACAGCACCTATGCTTTTTCTGGAAAAAGAGCTGGTTGCCGCAGGAAAAAAGGTGCACCATATTATTGGAGGAAAAACCGGACAAGATATTCTTTCCATGGGCTTGAGCAGCTGCCATATCGCCACGGAAGACGGCACCGAAGGATACAAGGGAACCGTAATCGATCTTTTACATGAGAAATTCGACTCTTTTACGGGAGCCGGCCGCCTGAAATTTTTTTCCTGCGGCCCCAACCCCATGCTCCATGCCCTTGCAGCATTCTGTAACAAAAAAAATCTCCCCTGTGAAGCATCCCTTGAATCGATAATGGGATGCGGCATCGGCATATGCTATGGCTGTTCACTGGAACTGAAAAACAGTTTCGATAACGATAGATCTACAATACTGCTTTGTCAGGAAGGACCTGTCGTTGACGCCGACAGGCTGCTTTTTTGAATTTCTCAACACCTAAGACACCTTTACAATTATGGCACGTGGACTCAATAAAGCAATGCTCATAGGACACCTGGGCAACGATCCGGAAATGCGGGTAACTGCCTCAGGCCAGTCCGTTGTAAACTTCACCCTGGCGACAAACGAGAGTTTCAAGGACAGCAGCGGCACCATGCAGGAAAGAACTGAATGGCACCGTATCGTCGCGTGGGGAAAACTTGCTGAAATCTGCAACCAGTACCTGAGAAAAGGCCGACAGGTATACGTTGAAGGCCGACTGCAAACCAGAAGCTGGGATGACAACAAAACCGGCGAAAAAAAGTTCACGACTGAAATCGTCTGTTCAGATATGCAGATGCTCGGATCTGGAAGAGATCAGGGGAATTCGGGATACGACAACAGCGCCTCATTCCAGCAGCCTCCTGTTCAGAAAAGCGGCTTCAAGCCTGACAGCCCGGACCAGGGAGGAGGTGCGTCAGAAGCGGAAAAAGATGACCTGCCGTTTTAACATCAGTGACAAGTAACAAGTGACGAGCAACCAACCGGTCCAGAATAGGCAGTTTGCAGGTGTAATCGCCTATAGGAC
>JANQFD010000037.1 GCA_028278005.1 Chlorobium sp.
TTATAGATGCGTAAGGCGGAATCGTCGCCGATCGATGCAGCAAGACGCGTTTTAACTTTTCCCTTGACCGGATTTCGGGTGAAGATGATGAGCAGGGGAGTGTCCATGAAATAGTGACGAGTAACGAGTTACGAGTAACAAGTGATAAATCTGAAGACGCTCCTGCGGATACTCAATGAGGATCTCCCTGCTACTTGCCGGTTCTGGCGTGCAGTTTTTCCGCTGCATGTCTGCCGCTTAGTGCGGCGCCTTCCATTGAAGCAAGGTATCGCTGATAGGTGTAGTCGCCGGCAAGGTAGAAATTGTCGACAGGACTCACCTGGTCCGGCCGGTATTTGTCGACTTCGGGAACCGCCTTATATACCGACTGGGGTATTTTAACAATGGATGATTTCAGTAATTTTGCATGCCTTGATTTCGGGAATCTGTCATGGATGTCTTTCATGACAAGCTCTGTAATGACATCGTTCGGCATATCCATAAGATGATGAGCAGGAGCAAGCACAAGGCTCATAACACTGCCTCCTATCGCCGTGCCGGTTCCTTTCTGGAAATCATCGGGGCAGGTGATGGATACATCGGCAAATGTGGCGAAGATAGTGCCCTGGGAAAACATGAGGTTGTCGGTATCGGTTATTTTTTTGTCGAACCATAACTGACAATTTGCAACCGGGCTGCCGCTGAACTGATAAAGATTCGAGAAGTACTCATGACGCAGCCATTGGGCGGGCAGTATCTGCCGGACGCTGTGCACCGGTAGTGCCGAAATATATGCATCAGCCTCGACGACATGCCCGTCGCTGAGGAGTGCCTTGTTTATGGTGTTGCTTTCGTCAAGCTCGAATCGGGCAAGTTTTGCATCGATGAAGATCCGGCCTCCCTTGCTCTGAACATAACGCCGCATCGGCTCGATCATCGATTCGCCCGGATTCTCTTTAAAAAACGCAAATTTGGTGGCGGCATAGTCTGTGCCGAAATACTTGAATATGGTGAGCATAGGTCTTGCGCTGATGACATTGGGCTCGATAAAATTCATCGCAAGCGCAATTGCCCTCCAGAGTTTCTGAAGTGAGTGTTCCGATGCGCCGCGCAAGCGATGCCATTCAGAGTATGTCATATGATCCTGACTCCGGAAGTATTCCTCGTTTCCGGCAAGCGCAGGGTAGAGACCCCGGATAAGAGAAATCTTGTCCCACATCGTGAGAAAATCGGCTTGAAGGCCGCCGACAACTTCGGCCCAGGGGCTCGGCAGGTTTGCTTTTCTGAAAAACGACTGCTTCCCTTCAGGTTCGGCATAGATAAGCGAATGCTCTTTCCAGAGGTAGTTGTCATTTGCGCCTACCCTGTCCAGGTAGGTCTGCAGCTGTTCATAACCGCCGAATACAATGTGCAGTCCTGATTCAATCGAGTCACCGTCCCGGTCTTTCCAGACGGAGACCTTGCCGCCGAGCACTTTACGCTTTTCATATATTTCAACATCATACCCCAGATCAACCAGTTCAATGGCTGCGCTCAAGCCGGCTACACCGGCACCGAAAATTGCTACTTTCACCGTTATGCTATTGTGGATTTAACGCTCGAAGCGAGCAGGAGAATTTACGGAGGAATATAGTTATAATTTACTTACGTGTACAGCATTGATTCAGGCTGGGCTCTGGAGATTCATGTCTTGTTCCGGGGGTTGATTTTGGTCAGGAACCAGTCGAGGTCATTGACGAATTTTGCAAAAAGAGAGAGCGAGCCTTTCACGAAAAAGCGCAAATCCTCGATTGCAGGTTGACGCATATTCTCGGGGGTTTCAGAAGTGACTTTTTTCTCTGTCCGACGTTCATCGTCCGGCTGTAACTCGATCATACTGATATTGTTAACTGTTTACACGTGTTCAACCATGCCGGCAAACCATGGGTAAGTTCACGGGCAAGGAGGAATTCGCACAGTCTGTGCAGGGAAATAGTTACACAATTTTCAGCAAAACATGAAAGATGCGTGCCTGTTACAGGGGATATTCAAGAGAGAGAAAAAACAGGCACCCTTATTTATTTAGGTTATATGTCTTTATTTGGCGACAATATTTAGATTTATTTTGTAATAATCTTATTATTTTTGTAATGTTGGGTTAAACAAATACATAATTGTAGGTTTATGTCCGGTCATCTTGATTTAATCGATCTTAAAATCGTCGAAGAACTCGGCGAAAACGGCCGCATACGGCTGAGTGAACTCGCTGAAATTGTCGGGTTGTCGATTCCTTCGGTAAGCGAACGGCTTGATAAGCTCCAGAAAAAGGGGATTATCAAAAGCTTTACCACTCAGGTGGATGAAAGGCGGCTGGGGTTTGACATCCAGGCGTTTGTATGGGTGAGGGTGGATTCTTCCAAACATTACAAATCATTTATGGAGCATGTGCTGCGGGAAGATGAAATCATGGAGTGTTATGCTGTAACCGGCGAAGGCTCCCATATCCTTCGGGTCATGACGCATAATACGGCGTCTCTGGAAGAGCTGCTGTCCAGGGTGCAGAGCTGGCCGGGAGTTCTGGGAACCAATACAAGTTTTGTACTGTCACAGATAAAAAGGAACACAAAGATCGGTTCTGAAATTGTCAGAAGAAATTTGCAGGACAGGCAGGTGCTGGCAGTATTTGACGAAAGAAAATCAAGGAAATGAACTTCTCTTAATTGCAGCTGTAATCATAAAAACTATCAAGGAGGATATGTTGGAAAACCTTAGCAAAAAAGCGGTATCGTCGTATTTCGGCGCGATGACTTTCGATAAGAAAGTGATGCGGAAAAAACTTCCCAAAGAGGTCTATCGTGCCGTACAGAAAACAATACAGTCAGGCAATAAACTTTCCGAAGAGATCGCAGGTGCGGTTGCTCATGGCATGAAAGAGTGGGCTATGGAGCACGGGGCTACCCATTACACCCACTGGTTCCAGCCCATGACCGGTTCGACGGCTGAAAAGCACGATGCATTTCTGACTTTTGACAAGGATGGCGCTCCTATAGAACGCTTTTCCGGAACACAGCTTATTCAGGGTGAGCCCGATGCTTCGAGCTTTCCTTCCGGCGGTATGAGAACCACCTTCGAGGCCAGAGGGTACACGGCATGGGATCCCACCAGCCCTGCGTTTCTCATGAAAGGCGGAACAGGACTGACATTATGTATACCGACGGTTTTCATTTCCTACCACGGCGAGGCACTTGATGAAAAAACACCGTTGCTCCGGTCAATGAGTGCGGTAAGCAAATCCGCAATCAAGCTTCTGGGTATTCTCGGCGTTGAAGGGGTTACAAGGGTTAATACTTTTGCAGGATGCGAACAGGAATATTTCCTGATTGATCGGAAATTCTATACCATGCGGCCCGACCTCGTGATGAGCGGACGAACACTTCTCGGGGCAAATCCGCCAAAAGGACAGCAGCTCGAAGATCACTACTTCGGCTCAATACCTAACAGGATGCTTGCATTCATGCAGGAAGTGGAAGAAGAGCTGTATCAGCTGGGCATTCCTGCGAAAACCCGCCACAACGAGGTTGCTCCCCACCAGTTCGAGATCGCCCCGATTTACGAAAAGGCAAACATTGCAGCGGATCATAACCTGTTGGTTATGGAGGTTATGCGCAGGGTTGCTGAAAAGAAGGGAATGGCTCTCCTGTTGCATGAGAAACCTTTTGACGGTATCAACGGCTCTGGAAAACACAACAACTGGTCTATCGGTACGGCAGAAGGTACAAATCTGCTCGAACCCGGAGATACTCCTGAGTCGAACATACAGTTCCTTGTGTTCCTTGTTGCTGTGCTGAAAGGTGTTTTCAAACGTTCAGCAGCTCTGAGGGCATCTATCGCCAGTATCGGCAATGATCATCGCCTGGGTGCCAACGAAGCTCCGCCTGCAGTGGTAACCGTATTTCTTGGCGAACTTCTCGAAAAAGTGCTCGATGCCATAGAAAGCGGCAAGGTTGATTTTGCGACCGAAAAACAGGTGCTGGATCTCGGGCTTTCTCACCTTCCGGTGCTGAACAAGGACTACACGGATCGTAACCGGACTTCGCCTTTCGCGTTTACCGGCAACAAATTCGAGTTCCGTGCGGTCGGTTCTTCGCAGCCCATCTCGGTACCGAACATGGTGCTCAATACACTGATGGCTGAGGCAATGGATGAGCTTGCCGACGCAATCCAAAGCAAAATCGATTCCGGAATTGACAAGGATACCGCTATCCAGGAAGTGCTCCGTGCCGAGATCAAGGCGACCAAGCCGGTCCGCTATCAGGGTGACAATTACAGCGAGGATCTTCAGCAGGCCGCAGCAGACCGTGGATTGCCGAATCTGAAGAATACGCCTCAGGCAATGAGAACCCTGCTCGATAAGGATACACGCAACATGTTTGCAAAATACGGTGTTCTCTCCAACGAGGAGATGGAATCACGGCTCAACACGCGTCTCGAACGCTACTTCAAAGGTATTGACATCGAGGCTCGTACCTTGCAGCTTATGCTGAAAACCTTCGTTATACCGAACGTTTCGGAATATCAGGGAGAGATCGCCATATCGTACAACGGTCTTGTTGATGCCGCAGACCGAATCGGCGTTAGCGGCAACACGCTGAAAAGCCAGGGCGATCATCTGAAAGAGCTTGCTGAAAATCTTGGCCTGCTTATCGACCTGACAGCTGAGCTGGATGGGGTCATCGAAAAGATGGAGACTTTTGAAGATGAAGGATTCGAAGTCGCCGATTACTGTGCAGAGGTTGTCTTGCCGTGCATGAACAAGGTTCGTGAGGTTGCAGACAGGCTCGAATTCATGGTTGATCGGGATAAATGGCAATTGCCGACCTATTCGGAAATGCTGTTCGAACATTAAAAAAACAGGGGGGCCAAGCAGCCCCCCATTTTTTTGCCTGAGGGATTGCAATCCTGTCGGCGGTCTTGCTGTTAAGCCATCCCGCTATCAATCCCGACTCTCAGGATGCTTTCATTCTCCGATTATTTTAATCAACAGTCTTTTCTTTCTTCTGCCGTCGAATTCCCCATAGAAAATCTGTTCCCACGGACCGAAATGCAGTTTTCCTTCCGTGACCGCTACAACAACTTCACGGCCCATGATCTGGCGTTTGTGATGGGCATCGCCATTGTCTTCACCGGTCAGGTTGTGGCGGTATTGAGAAAGGGGTTCATGTGGTGCAAGCGCTTCAAGCCATTTTTTATAGTCACTATGAAGGCCGGGTTCGTCATCATTGATAAAAACCGACGCCGTAATGTGCATGGCATTGACGAGGCACAAGCCTTCACGTATGCCGCTCTCGGCAAGCACCTGTTCGACGTCAGACGTGATGTTGACAAAGCCCATTCTTTCCGGCACGTTCATCCAGAGTTCCTTGTGAAATGATTGCATGGGAGGGTATGGTTTCGGTTAAAAAGTATCGGGAAAAAGCGTTTTATTGCTAACTATATGGTAAAAAGCTTTATTTTTGAAGCTTAATACAAAATAAACGATTTCGGCGACCGACGATCATGCAGCAGGTTTTTCAGTTTCCTTTAACCTATCCCGAGTGGTGGCTTGACAGCTATTATGTCTTTACCTGGCTTCTCGGAATGGTATTTCTTGCAGTAGGCTGGGGTATATTTTTCAGGTATGGCAAGTTCAGTTACGGCATCGATCTCGGTTGTCTCTGGAAAAGCACGGTACTGCTGCTCTTGACAACACTTGCCCTGGGCGCCCCGAATTATTACAATACCCGCTTTGTTGCCGAGCACGGCCAGGAAGGCGATGTGATTACGCTCGACGAGAGCTCTCTCTCGTACAACTACCGGAAAGGAACGGACAAAACATTCGGCATCAAGGATATCGTAAGGATCTACAGGGAGCCGGTTACCTTCAATCCGCCGCCCAGGTTTTTTGTGGTTGCGGAAACGGGAGGCATAAGGGATTCCGTATTTGTTACAAAAAACCTGCCGGATTATGAAAAAATGCTCTCAAGGCTATCGGACCTTTCGAACGTATCATTTGAACGCTGATATCCTCTCCGCAGCGTTTTGATAAAAATGCAGGCTTTGATTGTTGAAATAGGCAATTCCGTAACCGACTTTGCGGTTATTGACGGCACTACCTTTCTTGCAACCTACACAGCGCGAACGGATATACTTTCGGTCGGAAACGCAGGGTATGAGCAGATCGAAAAGATCCTGCATGATCATCCAGACGTCAATCATGCGGCTGTCTGCAGCGTTGTGCCGCCTGCAGGCGGTCATATACACCATGTCCTCGGCAACATGCTTTCCGGAAGAGTGCTGGGAATAAACAGTTCTCTCACGCTGCCATTCGAACTTGACTACAACCCTCCTTCCGCACTCGGGGCTGACCGGCTTGCGCTCTGCGCCTACAGCAGCCGTCTGAGGGAAGATCATGCGGTCATTGCGCTCGATATCGGTACTGCCACGACATTTGACGTTCTGGGTTCCGGAGGGAAGTATCTCGGGGGAATGATACTGCCCGGCCTTGATCTTATG
>JANQFD010000041.1 GCA_028278005.1 Chlorobium sp.
CTGAAGGCCGAGCGTGTGCACGGTAAACAGCAGATCTTTCAAAACGGGGGCCGACTTGAACTCGCTGGGCACCTCGACAAGCATGCCGAGCGAGAGCTGGTTATGAATGACCTCCTGCCCTATGTCGAGCACCGTTATGTTGTATCTCGCAAGAATCGTCGAAAGGTTGGCGGTCAAACCGGTTTTATCAGGGCCGGATATGTTGAGCAGAAGGAGTTCTCTCATGTGGTTTACTCCCATTCGATGGTTGCT
Organism: Chlorobium sp.; assembly: GCA_028278005.1. Taxonomy (GTDB): domain Bacteria; phylum Bacteroidota; class Chlorobiia; order Chlorobiales; family Chlorobiaceae; genus Prosthecochloris. Next base: position 253 of record JANQFD010000041.1, read on the forward strand.
GGCGGTTTGGATAAGATGTCGTAGGCGACTTGATTTTCGGGAAAACCTTGCTCAAGATAGTGTTGTTTTCGGAACCTTCAAAAACAGCGGCGGCTGCGGCAACCGGTTTGATCCGGTATTTTTGGCGAACTGCAAATGTTGTGTACATTTTGGGAAGAAGCCGGTTTCCAGTGAAATGTGCAAAATGGAGAAATCGATTGATGATTAAAACCGAGGCGGACAGGATACTGAGCAATGCGCTCAGGCAAACGGATACTGAACGGGCGCGTATAGCGGAAGCTCTGATCGCCAGTCTCGATACTCCGACAGATGAGGATATTGATCGCGCCTGGCAGATCGAGATTGAGAACCGGCTTCGCGATCTCGACTCGGGTGCCGTGAAGTGCATTCCGTGGGAAGAGGTCAGGGACAGACTTTACCGGAACGCCAATGTACATCGTTGACGTCCATCACGATGTCTATGCTGAACTGGAGCACTCCCGTGCATGGTACGAAGAACGTGCTGGCAATCTCGGGACGGAATTCATCATTGAGGTTGATCGAGCTATTGAGAAGGTTCGGCAATCGCCATTGACTTGGCCTTTTTTCTATGAAGATCGCAATATCAGGCGCTACCTCGTTCATCGCTTTCCGTATGGTGTGATTTATCGTGTTGGAGATCACCTCATCCAAATCATTGCCGTGATGCATCTGCGACGCCATCCAGACTACTGGCGAGGGAGAGTCTTGAATTGGAAAGACTGTGAAAAATGACAGGCAACAACGAGGTTCAGCGGACACCATTGAGGTGCGATGGCGGGTGATTGGTAAAGCTTATCCCTCACTCCCATTCGATGGTTGCTGGCGGTTTGGACGAGATGTCGTACGCCACGCGGTTGATACCACGGACTTCGTTTATGATCCTGTTGGAGACACGGGAGAGAAATTCGTGGGGCAGATGTGCCCAGTCCGCAGTCATCCCGTCCGAAGACTCTACGGCACGGAGCGCCAGGACGTTTTCATAGGTGCGTTTGTCTCCCATGACGCCAACCGACTGAATGGGGAGCAGGACTGAAAATGCCTGCCAGACATGGTGGTAGAGATTCCCGGATTTCAATTCTTCGAGATAGATTTCGTCGGCGTCCCGCAATATATCCAGACGGGTTTTGTTGACCGATCCAAGAACGCGTACTGCCAGGCCGGGGCCGGGAAAAGGATGACGCATGAGAATATCTTCAGCGATCCCAAGTTCTCTGCCAACGGCACGGACCTCGTCCTTGAACAGTTCCCGCAGGGGTTCGACAAGCCTGAGTTTCATACGCTTCGGCAGGCCGCCCACATTGTGGTGCGACTTTATGGTTTCCGACGGGCCTTTGACGCTGACGCTCTCGATGACATCGGGATACAGCGTGCCCTGAACGAGAAACTTCTCTTCATGGATCTGTTCCTCGAAAATGTGTATGAATGTTCTGCCGATGATCTTTCGCTTCTTTTCCGGAGAAGCAACGTTTTTAAGGCGTTTGAGAAAGATTTCTTCGGCATCGACCAGGTTGACGTTCAATCCGAGGGGCTTGAGCACCTGCATGACCTTCCTGGCTTCGTTCTTGCGCAGGAGGCCGTTGTCCACAAAAACACAGTGCAGCTGTTTACCGATGGCCCTGCTGACAAGAACTGCGGTAACCGTCGAATCAACCCCCCCGCTGATACCGCATATGACCGTTTTATCGCCTACGGTATTGCGGATGTCCTCAATCTGATGTTCGATAAAACTTTTGGGTGACCAGTCGGGTTTGAGCCCTGCAATGTCGATCAGGAAATTGGAGAGTAACTGCTTTCCATACAGTGTGTGCTGGACTTCGGGGTGAAACTGCAGGCCGTAAACCTTCAGTGCAGCCTTGCTGCCGGTTGCTTCTATGGCGCACATTTCGGAATTGCCGCTGCTTGCCGTCACCGAAAATCCTTCGGGCATCCGAACAACCTTGTCTCCATGGCTCATCCAGACATCCGAGTCTGGAATATCCTTGAACAGCATGCTTGCAGCAGCCCCGTTCTTTTGTTCGATCCGGATCCTGGCCCTGCCGAATTCCTGCTTTGCCGATGCGTCAACCGCTCCGCCGAAATGGGTCGCTATAACCTGAAGTCCGTAGCAGATACCCAGGATCGGCACGCCGAGCGTAAATATTCCTGTTTCGGGATGGAAGGCGGACTCGCCGTAAACACTGCTGGGACCTCCGGAAAGGATGATTGCACCGGGTTTGTGCTCCTTGATTTTTTCAAGCGGTGTGTTGTATGGAACGATTTCCGAATAGATGCCGATTTCCCGTATGCGCCTCGCAATGAGCTGCGTGTATTGAGAGCCGAAATCAAGGACCAGAACTGAATGCATGGGTTATAGCTGGTTGGTTATGGTGATTAATATTCTGATTCAGGAAAGGCAAGAGAGTCGGGATTGTCGGCTTCTTCTTCAGCCTCTTCCTGTGCCGCGGCATATTCCAGCAGCCTGGACTGGTATTTTTTAAATCCTGAAGGAGTGAAATACTCAACATACACATCGTCGGTAAAGAGTTCCGCCGGACGATTGCTGTTACGTGATACCGGAACGGCGATGACGGTTTCGGGCATGTGGAAATACCTGTTTTCCATGCCGAGGGTGCTGTCGGCAAAACATCTTTTCATGAATCCCGCCCAGATCGGCAGTGCGGCACGTGCTCCCTGACCGTAGCTCATGGAGGTAAAGTGAATTCTTTCGTCATCGAACCCCGTCCAGGCCGCTGCAACTATCTGGGGAGTAAAACCTACAAACCAGGCATCTTTCAGGTTTTGTGTCGTGCCGGTTTTTCCTGCGGCTTCGATCTTCAGACCGTATCGGTAGGGGATCGCAACACCTGTACCCCGTTTGACAACATCCTGAAGCATGGAAACCATGACATAGTTTGTCGTCGAGTCGATTGCGGTTCTTGTTACCGGTTTGTATTCGGAAACGGTATTCCTGAATTTGTCCTCGATACTGCTGATGCTGGTTGGTTCGATCCATATGCCGTTGTTTGCAAATGTTCCAAACGCGGACGCAAGTTCAAGCGGGGTTATCTCTGATGTTCCAAGGGAAATGGACATGTTGGGCTCCAGCTTTGACCGGATGCCCATTTTTTTTGCGTAGTTGATGATTTCCGAAGGACTCAGAAACTCGTGCATCAGGCGGACGGTAACCTGGTTGACGGATTTGCTGAGTGCATGACGCAATGTTACAAGGCCGCCCGATTTACGGTCGGCGTTTTTTGCTATCCATACCTTGTTGCCTGTCTTGATGGCAAGCGGCTGATTGAGAACCATGTGGTTTGCCGGAATACCCTTGTCAATCGCCGCAGTGTAGACAAAGGGCTTGAATGTCGAACCCGGCTGTCTTCTGGCCTGCCAGACGTGATCGAACTGGTATTCATATTTGTCAGGGCTGAACTCGCTTCCGCCAATCCAGGCTTTGATATGTCCGTTTGCAGGATCAAGAGCGACAAACGCCACCTGCACCCGGGTTTTATCGTGCAGCAGCTTCTCTACCCACTGTTCGTCCGTTTTCAGTTCTTTCAGGGCCTCTTCCGCCGAGCGTCCGTTTTTTATAAGCTCACGGTATCTCGGGGTTTCGCGGATTATCTGGTTTTTAAGGTTTTTCGGCCATCTCCATGACTTGTCGAATCGCTCCTGGACCCAGGCGAGATGTTCCTGTACAGCTTCCTGGGCATATTGCTGCATCCTGCTGTCAAGGGTTGTGTGGATGCTCAGCCCGTCGCGGTATACGTTGATGTCATGCTGGCGCGATATGGGCTTCAGGGTCTGGCGGATGTATTCGGTGAAATACGGTGCCTTTCCATGGTTCGTCACAGGGGTATAATCCAGCGCAAGCTTGCTTTTCTGGGCCTTTTCCGATTCTTTTTCGGAAATGAAGCCGGCCTTGCTCATCAGGGAGAGAATGAGGTTCCTCCTGCTGACGGAATTTTCGGGATTGCGTGAAGGGTCATATGCCCTGGGGCTTTTCAAAATTCCGACAAGCGCAGCACTTTCGGGCAGGTTCAGCCGGGATGCCGGTTTGTTGAAATAGGTCCAGGCAGCAGCCTCGATGCCATATGCCCCGGAACCGAAGTACACCGTGTTGAGATAAAGCGCAAGGATCTCATCTTTGGTATAGGTCCTTTCGAGTTCTATCGACGTGAAGAACTCCTTGATTTTACGGGTGACGGTGCGTTCCTGCGTGAGATACAGGTTTTTAGCAAGCTGTTGCGTGATCGTGCTTGCCCCATGCCACCGCTCCCTTGCTTTCAGCAGGTTTTCCCCGATGACAATGACGAACCTGCGGACGTCAAAGCCCCAGTGGTCATAAAATGCAAGATCCTCGGTTGCGATGAGCGCTTCGGGGACAAACTCGGAGATGGATGTAAGCGGCACATAGGTACGGTTTTTCAAAAAGTACTTATGGAGCAGCTTTCCGTCCGAAGAATAGACCAGTGAAGCAAGTTCGGGATTCGGATTTTCAAGTTCTTCAAGGCTCGGAAGGGTTCTCATGAGGCTTATAGCGTAGAAAAACCCGGTAATTCCCAGAACCAGAACAATGAAGGTCAGAGCTGACAAGGGAAAGAGCTTCTGACTGTTACTCTTTTTGGAACTGTTTTTTTTTGTTTTGTTTCTGCTCACAATACGTTGTGTCGAAATATTCTACATGTCTTACGTTACTCTATCCGAATCGTTTCAGCAGGAAGATCTCTCTGCGGTGTTTTGTTATGAAAATCTTCTGCAAATTCAAAATGTTTTGTCAGCTGTTCCGAGAACCGTTCCGTATCCTCGAGCATGGGCAGATGTCCCAGGTTCATAAACTGAACGAGCCTTGTCGGAGACGAGGCTTTCTGTTTGCGGGTGTTGAAGAGCGTTACCGTTCCTTCAGGGGGAATGGTACGGTCTTTCATGCCGACGCAGCACAAAACCGGTGAAGCAATCTCCATCACATGTTTTGTATAGGTTCTCAGAACCTCCCGGTCAATGGAGAAGTGTCCTACCGCGTTTGTCGCGTCCTTGTCGGAAGTGGTAAAATCCTCTACAATGATATCCCCGTATGTTTTCCCTATTTCGGCGGTTGCAGCGCGTTTGATAAAGAGCGATTTCAGCGGCTCGATCTGGAACACGTTCCGGAAGTTCATCGAGAAATCTATCAGACCTCCCAGAAACATCAAGCCTGCCGAGGTAAATGCATTTTCTTCGAAAATCCCGCAGGCAAGAATGACGGACGAGAGCAGCGAATCTTTGAACCGGAGGGAGAGCTCGGTTGCAACCATGCCGCCCATGGAGTGGCCGACGATGTGCAGTTTTCGCCGTTTGTCCAGTCCAAGATGTTCAATCAGGGCAGCGGCTTCATCGGCAAACCCCTCGATGGTGAAAGAAGGTTTATGGCTTGGCTCAATAACTGTTTTTCCCGTGCCGCTCTGGTCGTAGGTTACACAACGGTAATCGGGGGTGAGTTTTTCGACAAGCGGTATCCAGTAGCGTGACGAGATCGCCCAGCCGTTGACAAAAAGAACCGCAGGCTTGTTTTCGAGGGACGGGTTCTGTTCCGCGGTGTCAGTATAGAAAAGGTTGCATCGGTCATTGGGATAGTAGCTCATCGGTTTCGTCGGTCTTCACGGTTGCAATACAAAAAATAATATAAAAACTTTTAACGCTTAGCTGAGGCGATCATTGCAAAATGTTCTGCAAAGAGGTGGTATTGCTGCCTTGCCGAATACTTTCTATTTAAGTAAGTTTTTTTTATCATTACTTCCCGACAAGACGTGATCGGTTTTCAATCGGCGTATGGCGCAGCCTGGTAGCGCACTTCCTTGGGGTGGAAGGGGTCGTGGGTTCAAATCCCGCTACGCCGACTCAAGGGCACCTCTATTCATTGTCATGACGTGGAATAAATTAATCGAGGTGTCCTCAATGTTCTCTCCTCATTCCTGCAAGCTCTCTCTCTTTTCAGGCCGCCGCTATGCATTGTCAGGACCAGTGAAGTAATCGGGGTCCTGGGTCGGGAGAGTAGTGACTCGAAAATCAGGGGTCGGGTTATTCAAACTCTCATGAATTATTCAAGTGGATAAAGGTGCCTTTCACCTTACCGTTTCAAAGGAGGATTCGCAATGGATTTTGAATGTGCTTTTCAGGCCGAGCAGGTAAACCTGGAGCCACGCCCATCGTTAACCATCAGACTGAAGTCAAGTGACGGTGATATTGCCGAGATGTTCGACCAGGGTTTCAGCGCTATTGCAGGGTATCTCGAATCAAAAGGGAAAACACCCCAGGGTCCTCCTTTTGTGATCTATTACAATATGGAAATGGATAATCTCGAGGTGGAGTTCGGATTTCCTGTCGAAGAAGGTATCGAGGGAAAAGATCCGATAAAGGCTACGATGACGCCGTCAGGCAAGGCTGCGACCAGTGTCTACATCGGGCCCTACGAGGAGGCTGAACCGGTATACGACGCGCTTATGAAATGGATCAGCGATAACGGTCTGGAAGCAAACGGTGTGGCATACGAGATTTATCTTGACGATCCGGCCGAAACACCTCCCGAACAGCTCAGGATCCAGGTATATTTGATGCTTGCTTCCTGAAGGGATTTTTCAGGAAGTGCAGCATGTTAGTGAGGGATGAATGACAGGGGAGCCATTATTGCTGCTTAGAGTACGTATTGCTATCGAAGTTTACATTGAGTGAAAATCAAACACGGATTGTCGTTATAGGTGCCGGCATAGGGGGGCTCAGTACCGCCGCACTGCTCGCAAAGAGGGGCTTTCCGGTTACCGTTCTTGAATCACAGGCATATCCGGGCGGATGTGCAGCTACATTCGAGCATAACGGGTACAGGTTCGATGCCGGAGCTACTGTAGGTTGCGGTTTTCACAAAAAGGGCCCGCTCGATTTGCTTGGAGAAGAACTCGGCATATCCTGGCCTATCCTTTCCTGTCCTGCCGCCTGGGATTTTATCCAGAGTGACAGACGGATTCACCTTTCGCATTCGAGACAGGAGATTATCAGGGAATTCCCGTCATCTGAACCTTTCTGGGAATCCCAGCAGTCTCTTGCTTCATTTCTCTGGTCGCTTTCAGGCGATCTTCTGCCATGGCCGCCGGGTGATATCAATGACGTAGCCTCGCTTGTAAGGATGGTGATTCGGAAAGCACCGTCTTTTTCTTCGATGCTGCCGCTCGTGAACAAAACCACCCTTCAGTGGCTCGCATCGTACGGGCTCGATGCCGATCGTGACTTTGTGCGTTTTATCGACGCACAGCTGCTTATATCCGTCCAGACCACTGCTCAATATGCCAATGCCGTCAATGCTGCAATAGCGCTCGATCTGCCGGCGAAGGGTACCCATCGTCTGACTGCAGGCATAGGAAGCGTAGCCGAAAAGCTTGCGAAAACAGTTGTTGATTTCGGTGGAACGGTTGTTTTTGGCGCAGATGTTCAAAACATAGAACATAAGGGGCGCCGGGTGCATGCCGTTACAGCCGGTGACGAAACACGTTACCCTGCAGATATTGTTGTTGCCAATCTCACACCTGATTCGCTTGGCGGATTGTTCCGGGAGCCGGTTGCACGGATTGACGGTATGAAAAAAGGCCCTGCCCATTTCTGGAGCGCATTTGTTCTCTATCTTGGTGTCGAGGAATCCGTATTCGGTAATAAGCCGATCAGCCACGTGCAGATTGTAGGGGAAAGCGGAGAACTTGGTGAAGGCAACAGTTTGTTTGTTTCTGTTTCCCCTTCCGATGACAGCCTCAGGGCTCCGGAAGGATTCAGGGCCGTTACGGTTTCGACGCATAGCCGTCCGGAGCCATGGTTCCAGGCCAGAGCGGCGGGAAAAGAGGTATATGAAAGACGTAAGGAGGCCTATACCCAAAACATCATGTCTCTCCTGGTGCAGCATTTTAACGAAATCGATAAGAAGGTCGACATAATCAGATCGGCAACGCCTGTTACCTGGGAACGGTATACCGGACGTAAACAGGGCTATGTCGGGGGTTACCCCCAGACCTCTCTTTTCAGCGTCAGGGGACCCGGCACCCCGTTCAGCAACCTTTTCCTTACGGGCGACTCGGTTTTTCCCGGGCAGTCACTTCCGGGGGTTGTCACCGGAGCGCGCCGCCTGGCAGATCTTGTGGAGAGAAGGTTTGGAACCCGGAGCAAGAAGTAGCTCACTTCGTTCACACCGGCATCCGGTCTTCCCGTTTTCTTTCACGGTGTTCGCCGTCGGTATCGCTAGCGGGATCGCCTTGCAATGTCCTGGAGGTTTCAAGCGAATCGACAATTCTGCCGGTCTTTCTATATTACTTTCATGGATACTCTGGAGAAACTGCGGATACTTGCAGGTTCGGCTCGCTACGATGCTTCTTGTGCTTCGAGCGGCAGCAGCAGAAGCGGAGAAGACGGCAGGCTCGGGAACGCTTCCGCAGGAGGGATCTGTCACTCCTGGTCCGATGACGGGCGCTGCATTTCGCTCCTGAAGGTTCTGTTGTCCAACGACTGTCGTTACGACTGTGCTTTTTGTGTGAACCGCTCTTCCAACCCGGTGCCTCGCGCTTCTTTTACCGTGAAGGAACTGGTTGACCTGACCGTCAGGTTCTACCGCAGAAATTACATCGAAGGGCTGTTTCTCAGTTCAGGAGTCATGCAAAGCCCCGACTATACCATGGAAAGGATGGTTAACGTGGTCCGGCAGCTCAGGGATGAAGAGAAGTTCTGCGGCTATATACATATGAAAGTAATTCCGGGATGCAGTCCTGAGCTGGTGCGTCAGGCGGGCTTGTATGCGGACCGACTGAGCGTCAATATCGAGTTGCCTTCGGGGCAGTCGCTGAATCTCCTGGCACCTCAAAAAAAGAAAGAGTCGATTCTCAAACCGATGGCGTATCTCGGTGAAACGATCAGCGCGAACCGCCTTGAAAGACAGAAAAACCGTAAAGCACCACGTTTTTCCCCGGCAGGACAGAGTACGCAGATGATAATCGGGGCAAGCCCCGAGTCGGATCACAGGATACTCAAGCTGTCGCAGGGTCTGTATAAAAAAATGAACCTGAAAAGGGTCTACTACTCGGCTTATGTACCGGTTAACCATGACAACCGTCTGCCGGTACTTGCGCAACCGCCGCTTCAGCGTGAGCACCGTTTGTACCAGGCTGACTGGTTGCTGCGTGTTTACGGTTTCGACGCTGACGAGATTCTCTCGGAAGAACATCCGTTCCTTGATGAACAGCTCGATCCAAAAGCAGCCTGGGCAGTTCGCCACCCCGAATTTTTTCCTGTCGATGTCAACCGGGCCGGCTATGCTGCACTGCTGAGGGTGCCGGGAATCGGCGTGACATCGGCAAAACGAATCGTTTCAGCCCGCAGGTTTGCCGTTATCACTCCGGAGGGGCTCAAAAAGATAGGGGTTGTCATGAAACGTGCGCGATATTTTATCTCCTGTTCAGGTCGCCCGGTAGAGTGTTTGTTCGATCGTCCTTCGCTGGTTCGCCGCAAACTCCTTGCAGCCGAAACCGAAACTGTTCAACAGCCGCTCAAACAACGTCAGATGAGGTTGTTTCAGTGACAAGTGACATGAGATAAATCTCTGGAAAAACATAAAACCGGCTTGCTGTGAACTCTCATAAAGACCTGATTGTATGGCAGAAAGCCATGTCCTTGGTTGAAGACATGTATAGTCTTACAAAAGGATTTCCTGAAGAAGAAAAGTATGGATTTACAGCGCAGTTGAGACGAGCATCGGTTTCAATACCGTCGAATATTTCAGAAGGAGCGGCACGGAACGGCAAGAAAGAATTCGAACATTTTCTTTATATCGGATTGGGATCAGTTGCTGAAGTTGAAACTCAACTACATAACATCACTGAAATAAGACGAATGATACAAGGATTGATAGGTCACCTTATTTCTGACAAAGACTGAATTTTCTAACACATCTTTAGACTCGTCACTCGTTACTTGTTACTCGTCACTACAAACAAATGATCCGCTATCGTTACGACGGAACGACCGAAGGTCTGTTTTCCGCGATTGACCATATTCTCCGTCATGAATCCGATCCGCAGTATATCGAGCTTAAGCCCAGGGAACAGTCCCTTTTCGATGAGGGTGTGTATGTTGCCACGGATACCCGGCGGTCGGAGATTCTTATCCGGAGATTTTCTGCGGCATATCCTGAAAATGCACGTCAGGTGATGTATGTCGTGCTTTCGGAAAAGGAGGCGATGGAAAGCTTTCTCTTGCGGTACATTCATCTGGTTTCCCTGCACGGTGCCGGGATGGAGGCTCACCTTACCCATCCGGCGGTTCACGCCGTGCATTTTCTCGCCCGCAAGGTCGGTCGCGAGGTGCACCGTTTGAAAGGACTTCTTCGCTTCGCCATGCTCGACGACGGGAGTTACCTTGCGAGAATGGAACCCGATTTCAACATCATCCAGCCCCTCTCACGGTTCTTCACCCGGAGGTTAAGGACCCAGGAGTGGTTTATCTACGATGTCAAGCGTTCGCTGGTTTCGCACTGGGACGGGAAAAAACTCGATTTCGGAACCCTTGAATCCTTCCGCACACCGGAATTTGCCGAAGAGGAAGAGGAGGTGCGGCAGCTCTGGAAAACCTTTTTCGCGCACGTCGCCATTCCCGAGAGAAAGAATCCCGAACTGCAGCGATCGTTCATGCCGATGAAGTATTGGAAGTATCTGACAGAAAAAGA
>JANQFD010000081.1 GCA_028278005.1 Chlorobium sp.
AAAGAGAAACCTTCCCAAGGTACAGCTCAGCGAAATCGGGTTGAGTGGCAGCGGAGTTTCAGTATCGGAAAATTCTTTTCAGGGGGAAGCCGGCTGGGAAGGAGGTGTTGTCTCCACTCCCGGGCTTGACGTTGAACAGCTCTACAGCACCGGAACCATTGTACGCAAAAACATACTTTTGTGGTACTACCAGTACAATCACAACAAGGAGGAAGCGCCGGTTTTCAATGTCAGCTACAGAATACTGAGCAGAGGGGGCAGGGAAAATGCGTTCTCGCACGATACAGATCCTTCATCCCTGATCTTTTCAAGCATTACGGAACATCCTCTTGAATTCAAGAAAAAAAACAGGAACAACACACGCTGTTACGGCAGGGTTGACATGGATTTTGATATAGCAAAGGCGAGAAAATCCGGCAAGTATTACGGCTCAATCGAAATAACAATCATAACATACTGATGAAAAAACTGCAGTTACTCTTTCTGGCTATCCTGGTTCTTTTCGGGACCCTGTTATCTTCCGCAAATGCCGAGGAAGCGCCGCCTCCGGGACAGATCGGGGTTGCTCCTTCAATGCTCGAACTGTCAATCGGTTCGAAACCGGTAAATGAATCGCTGAGACTGTTCAACCTGAAAAAAACACCGACCAAGGTAAGCGTCGAGGTTTATAACTGGACACTCGATGAAAACAACGAAGTGAAACTTATCCCTCCTGACGAACAGTCGCTTGACCAGTGGATGCTCGTAAACCCGATGTCTTTCGTTCTCGAACCGGGAAAAAGCCAGGTTATCCGTCTATCGGTCCGCCCTCCGGTCAAGCCTGCTCCGGGTGAACACAGGGCAATCATCTACTTTACCGAGGAACCTGCCGAGGGATCGTCCGAAGATGAGGACAAGCCTGTGGAAATCATGTTCAAACTTGGCGTGGGCATCTATGGTTATGCCGATGAGATAAAAAGAGCTTCATCGATGCCTGCTTTCAGGTTCGACAATAAAGCGCTCGAAATAAAAGCTCCCATCACAAACAAGGGTAATGTGCATACAAGACTCAGGGGAACATATTCTATATGGAACAAAGCTCAATTTCCCGGTCTGAGCAATGTGGAAAAAGCCTTGAAAGATAACGAAGATGGAAAAGCACCCGCAGGTCTGGTTGCATCCGGACAGCTTAACCAGACACCGGTTCTCCCCGGCCATACAAGAACAATCGTCACGGAACTGCCTCAGCCAAAGAAACCCGGCAGCTATGTCATAGCTGTTTCCGGAGTGCTTGACGATAAAAAAATTCAAAAAACCTTTGCTGTTTCCCGTTGACAGTTGCGGGAACACTCAGGATTAAGCGCATATGGTCATCTGCAGGAAGGAAACAATAGCTTTGTCTTTTTTTATTGTACACCTTCTTGTTTTTCCTGCAACATCCTATTCCGCACCTCCCCTTTCAGAAAAAAGTACGATTCAGGCTGCAAAACAAATGCAGCCTGAGTTGCTTCTTGTAGAGGTTTTTTTCAACAAAAGATCTACGGGCGATCATATTTGTTATAAATACAAGGATGATTACTGGATACCCTTTCCGCTCTTCTCGGAAGAAACCAAACTCAAAGGAGAACCTTCAGGCAACGGAAACATTACCTATCAGACCACTCTTGGAAAACTCACCTACAATCCCGGCACGCAGGAAATATTAGAACAAATCCCTTGTATATCTTTCTCCCAGCTCGAAAAATCGTTCTATGTAAAAGGGCGGTTCGTACAATCTGTTTTTGCAATTGCGCTTGACGTTCCGTGGGTTCCCGGCACACCCTCCAGGAAAAGACGGGGCAAACCAACTATAACTCCCGATATCACAGCACCTTCGAGTTCAATTTCATTCCTGAGCATAGAGCCTGAAATGAATTATGATTTCAACGGAGAATTCTCGAAAGATCTCCGACTGGAATCCGGGGGCAGAGTTCTTGGAGGGGTCTGGGACATTACATTTGAAGGTGATCCGCAGGAACATTTTCCCCCTTCCAGATACCATTGGACAACCTATAACAGCAAAGCCGCCCTGAGAATAGGGACCGGTTCCTCAGACCTGTACTCATTGGCCGGAAGCATTGATTTTACGGGGCTTCAGCTTGGCTGGAACAATCACACCATCCTCAACCAGCTCGATTTCGAGAGATACAGCGATTCTGATGCCTTTCTTTCATTAGACCGCTCCGAGCAGCGCACCATCGAAGGCAGGGCTCCTCCTGCTTCGATTGCCGAACTCCGTATAGACAACCTTGTTGTTGCACGCCGTCGTGTAGGCCTCAATGGAAGGTATATTTTCCGGAACGTTCGCATGACATCCGACTTGAGAAAAACAGAGGTGTTCATCTATGAACGAACCTTGCGGGAAAAACCGCTCGCCATTGTCAACTACAGCATGTCGATTACCAACAGATCGATGCCTGCTCACGAAATCCTTGTACGCGCAGGTGTCGGCACCAGAAAGAATCCGCTTGACACTGAAGATTCGAACACCTCTTCACTGACAGGTTTCGGACACGTGATATACGGCCTCAGCAACCGAATTACCCTTGAATCCGCCATACAGCATAATCCGGAAACCGCGGATAATGAAATAGTTGCCGGAACGGTACTTTCGCTTGGAGGTAACTGGGGTATTGCAATGTATGGTGCCCGCAAAAACAAAAAGTATGCTGCCGATATGAGAGTAGATGGAAACGGCAGAAAATGGAACCTCTCATACCTTGGCAGGTTTAACGAGAGGGGGTTCTCGGGGGACACCCAGGAAAAGGAGCAAAGTCATTCTGTCAGATTTTCAACAGATATTCTGTATCCTTTCGATCTTCTCCTCTACGGAAAATACAGCCGGACCGGGGATCTTTCCCCTGATAAATACCTTTTGCCCGGAGCTTACTGGTACATCCTCCCGCAGATTATGCTCTCCGCAATTCCGAATGATGATAAAAAATACCGCTACGAAGCAAATGTACGTCCCGTCCAGCAAAGCGACCTGACCGTTTCCTATGAAAACAAAATAGCCAGTGCCGAGCTTGGTTATGATTTCAGCCGTATACTTTCAAGCAGAGCTCTTTACTCGCATGCTGTCGAAACCGGGGATAATGTAAGCAGTGTTTATTTCAACTGGTATCCCGGCGGCAATCGTTATGATCTGCTGCGTTTAGGGGTATCACATTCCAACGACCAGTCCGGATTTTCAGTGGGTTGGAACAAATTCATAAACACGGGTCTGCAGTTCAGTCTGCAATACAGTTACAATATGAACAATGCCCTTCAGCTCGATACAGAAGAAAATTTCTCGAATCTCGATATTCCCGATGCAAGGCAATATATAGCCTTTTCTCTCACATGGGACATCGGCCGTTCCAACAAAAGGTTCTACCCCATCAACCGATCCGCCATCAGCCACACAAGAGGAGGTTTAGCCGGATCATTGAAAATCATGAACGAAACAAGTCTCAAGCCATCCGACATCAATGATGTGAGTATCCTTTTGAACAGAAGAAAGCTCGGTCAGCGGCAGGTTGACGGCTCATTCTTTGTGGGCAATCTGAAGCCCGGTGTTTATGCGGTGGATGTCGATACGGAAAATCTTCCTCTTGAACTCAATGTTCCGCAAACCACAGTGTATGCGGAAGTGTTGAACGGCGCTGTGACCGAGGTCGTCATTCCGGTTCATGCCGAATACTCGATTGCCGGCAGGATAACCGATACCGAAGGCGAGGGAATTGAGAGCCTCACGGTCAACGTAAGAGATGAGAGCGGTACGGTAGTATCCAGAACATCGTCAAACATGTTCGGCTATTACCGTACAGACGGCCTCCGCCCGGGGACCTACACCATTTCCGTTTCTGAAACAGAACGGAAAGTAACGATCAAGGACGACTACGCATACGGCATTGATTTCACCATCGAAGAAACCGCTGCACCGCTTCTTATTCTCGAAGAAAGCATCGAAGCCGAAGAAGAAGAAACTGTAGAGGAAATTGAGCGGCCGTAATCTCAGGAAACGTATTTCATCAGCTCGACACACGATGCATCGAAATCTTTTTTCGAAAAGATTTCCATCGTGAAAATCCTTTTCCTGTCATGGTTGTCGAGCAACACCTGCATCACCATAGCAAGGGTTTCAGGCCTCATATGCTGCAATCCCCTATGATCTCTTCCATCTTCGATACCATGAACATGCAGCACCCGTGCAACCTTTATGTACCTTTCGAGATGTTCTCGAACGGGATATCCGTAAAGCTCGAGATGACCAATATCGAGAGTCACGGCAAGCCCCAGTGATGAAATGACTACGTCGATGATCTCAAGAGGATAATTGAGCGTCTCGATGCAGAATTCAGAAGGTTGTACAGAAACCGTCGATAAAAGCCGTTCGATTGCATTCCGGACATTCATTGCGAATTCTGACTGTTCCCCTTTTGTAAAACGGTTGACGTCTATGCCTGGTCCGGCCTCGGCATGCATCACATATGCCGAAGGATCCAATTCCCCGGTTAGCTCGATCACCCGCAGACACTTGTCGACCGACCGCTCACGCAAACCGCTATCATCACTGCCAAGATAGACATCGAGGGGCAAGTGGATCGAATAGGTCAAATCATGCTCATCCCCGATCTCTTTCAGCCTTGAAACCGTTTCCGGAGAGGGCAGATTGCTTATCTCATCCGACTCGAACAGCACAAGTTCAACATCGTCAACCTTGTGTTTCAGATATTCTATGTTCGGAAGAATATCGTCGGGAATGATGTAGGAGGTGGTGCCGATCCTGAAAGGGAACCTGTTTTTACAACTCATGAATTACATATCTTCTGTAACCAATATATCCGGGTCATCAAATGTCTCGATATTCGTTCTTTTTTTCAAAAACATCAGAACCTCGTTTGGCGATTCCCAGCTCCACTACAAGAGGCAGAATACCAACCAAGCTGACCGGAAATGTAACAAACCGCATAATTGGAAGCACCAGCCAAAGCCCTTCCATGACAACGATGCTTTTCCCCTCTTTCCATGGATTTCTGCTTACGATACTGAAAGATGTCTCTTACTCCTTATCTGACCGGATACTTGATCAGTGCTTTCATTCCCCGTCTGCTCTTCAATACCGGTCTTCAATTGTTCAAAAAAAAGTCCCCATAACTCCGGTATCGAGACACCATAAGCCTGCCGAAAAGCCTCCCGGAAACTTTGATCATGTTGCATGGCAGCAAGCATCTTCTCGAAAGCAGTATTGTCATGCTCCTTCATAAAAGCGACGAATAAAGAAGCTTGTCTGTAAAACATGTGCGGCTTGAGATTCCAGTGACTGCCGTATTTCGGAAAAAGAAAATCAAGGATACCGCCTGCATTGTCAGGTTCGAAAGTTTTCCCCGAAAGCATGGCTTTTACCGCCTCTTCTTCCGAAACACTTCCGGCCCCGGCCCCCTTTGAAACATAAACTGCCAAACCTTCATTAAACCAAGGAGGTGTTGTCATGAAACCGTACAAACCGCGGTATTGCAACATGAAGAGATGAGAAAGTTCATGAGTCAAGTATGCCGGCACGTCTTCAGGGTTATCCAGTAATCGCGGAGACAAAAAAACACTTTCCCGATAGGCGAGCGCCTTGACTTTTCTTCCGGTGAGGTCCTCGAAACTTTCCGGTGTCGCACAGGCATATACTCGTATGCCTTTCTGGAATGTGCCGTACTGTGCCTGCTCGACGGTCTTTACGGCAGCGGGAATCAACGCAGCCACTCTTTCGGCAAAATCCTCGCCCCCTTCTTCAAAAAGGACGCGCTCATCGGCAGGCCAAGCTTTAAAATGGCCGGTGGATTTGAAATAGTGAGCCAACCCGTTGACGGCCGAACAACTCCACAAAACAGGCAACAGGAAGCCAAAAACAATTATTCTGCAAACAGCGTCCACAGCTTGTGAATCGTCCCGTTATGGCGCAAGAATCCAGTCCGCGACCACTCTGGCTGTTGTCGGGTGAATGAGGTAACCGCCACTGTGATGAGGATTCGATTTACCCTTGCCATCTTCGTCATACCTGACTGACAGATTGTAGATTTTATAGTCCCTGATGGATTCCAAAAGTCCGTATCGTTTCATCTTCCTGTAATCATCCGAGATTTTCGAATCATGCGAAATGTAGTCGTCTTCTGCCGCGATGTTGACCCATTTGCGGATATTCCAGGGATATTTCATTGCTTTTTCCGCCTCCAGCCCCTTCAGGTGCTCCTGTACCGTCACATCTCCCAAAGGGCTTCCCAGGGTAAGAAAAAGATCAACCTTCTTGTCCCAATAATCATACCATTCACCGTAATGGCTGAACTTCCAGAGGGTATCGTATGCGATCATTGTCCCCAGTGAATGTGCCACGATCGCGGTACTGCCTTCACGGTCCAGTGCCCGCTTGAGCGGCTTTATCATCTGTCGGCGGACTTCAGTACCTAAATTGCCCCTGCCGCTCAGGGTCCAGTACTCTTTCATATCAGGCGCAACCTCGGCAATCAGCGCCTCACTGAGGTTGAAAAAATGCAGGATCGGAGAAAGCACATCCGCTGCGCCTTCCTTGAACGACTCTTTTCCGGGCAGTGTGTTGTATTTTCGTTTTGTAAACTGGCCTGCCGTATACCCTTTGAGCTGTTCCAGCGTGATTCGCCGGGAATCCGAATCGTCTACCCTGGGCTTTTTTAGCGCCTCTTCCAAAAACCGGTTGTTGATATCGCCGTAATAGACAAACTCGACCTTGACATTGCTGAAACGGTTATATGCTTCAGTATTATCGCGCTTGAGCCCGCTTCTTATAGCATCGAGCCACAGGCTGCGAAGTGATGACTCTTCGGGCTTCCAGCTCCTGCCATGTATGAGAATCAGCGTCTTGTTCATGGGGGTGACTGTTTAGTGTTTGAAGATTACTCCAATAATTTCGTTTATCCCTCAGAAACATTCAAACTCTCTGAACCTTCAAAACCGTTCTTCCCCTGAGCTTTCCGGCAAGCATCCTGCTGATGGATTCCTGCAGTCCGTCCAGAGCAATCTCATGACAGAGTTCGGAAAGCTGTTCTGGTTTCCACTCTCCAGCCAATTTATCCCAGACAATCTCTCGCTGATCCAGAACACAGTTCTGGGAATCTATACCGATCAGCGAAACTCCTCTGAGTATAAAAGGATAGACCGTAAGATGAAGCTCAGGAGAGGCAGCGTTGCCGCAACAGACGACAACCCCCATCGGCAATGTCGACTTCAGGAGGTTCGAGAGAATGGTGCCGCCGACAGCGTCCACCGCCCCGGCAAACGATCCCTTGTGCAGGGGCCGGAGGGTTTCCTCCTCGAATGCACTGCGAGGCAGAACGTCTGCCGCGCCGAGACCATACAGGAAATCCCTCTCGTCTTCCTTGCCCGAAATCGCAGTCACGCTGTAACCCAGTTTTTTGAGTACAGCCACAGTCAGTGACCCTACTCCTCCGGTCGCCCCTGAAACCGCTATTTTCCCATGCTCAGGCTTGACCGTTTCCGTCATCCTTAACACACTCAATCCCGCAGTCAGCCCTGCAGTACCGAAGATCATGGACTCTTTCATCGCCATACCTTCAGGCAGAGCAACCGCCCATTCCGACGGAATCCTGATATACCCTCCAAATCCCCCGGAAGTATTCATCCCGAGATCATATCCGGTAACGATAACGGCTTCGCCCTCCCTGAAACGCCCGGAGTCATCACTGACAACCGTTCCGGCCGCATCGATACCGGGAGTATGAGGATACTCTTTCGTCACCCCTTTGTTGCCGGTAGCAGACAGAGCATCCTTGTAGTTCAATGACGAGTAATGAACCCTTACGAGCAAATCATGATCCGGCAGACTATCAATCGTTCTTTTTCTTATCTCTCCGGTGAACGCCCCGT
>JANQFD010000084.1 GCA_028278005.1 Chlorobium sp.
CGACAACGCAGCCCTGTCATCCCGACTGATAGCTGTGCACGCTGTTTTGTGCGGATGGAAGATAATTCACCCCGAACCAGCTTACCAGAAGCACAAGAAAAGCCAGCGCAAGATACCACTGCAGCCATTTTCTGTCCATTTTTGCAGAATTTGCGTGCATGTAACCGAGGTAGACAAGCCAGGCAATAAGAGCCCATGTCTCTTTGGGATCCCAGGTCCAGTAATGGCCCCATGCTTCTTTTGCCCAGAGAGCTCCGAAAACAAGCCCGAACGTGAGGAAAACAAAACCCAGCAACGCGAGATAATGACTTACAACCGCATCGCCCGCTCCCGTTGAAGAACGGCTCTGGTAAATGTTGTGCCAGGCCGCTGCCGAAGAGGCCGCGAGAAGGACATAACCGACAAGATAAACCACTACATGAGGAACAAACCAGACACTCTGCAGTGCCGGCATAAGGCTCTTGTCATAGACATCCGGGTAAAGAATATTGATAACAAGAAAAAAGGAAGCCAGAGCCATGCAGTAATATTTGAGCCAGCTGACTTTCCAGCGATACTCTACAAGAAAACCGACCATTGGAATCAGGGTAGCATACCACAGGCGTGTTTCTCCTAACGTCCTCAGAGGAGGACGGTCCAGTTCCATCCAGAAAACAACCAGAAACAAGACCATGATTGCTGTACCGACAAGCATAAGCACGACGCCCGGTACTTTAAGCGGCCGTTGCTTTGCCGAAAAAATGTTCAAGAGGCTGCCTCCTCCCCAGCAGGCCATTGAGCCGATGGCAACATATGGAAACTCAACCCAGGTCATAGCTTATGTTGTAAACTCAAAGTTACTTCTTCCTTATCCCTTTCCAGAAAAAGATCGCGTTGCCCGCCATGATCATAAAAAAGCCCGCATACACCGCAGGCAGCCAGGGGTCCTTCACGCCCTCCACCAGGCTGAGCGTAGACCACTTACCGGATTTTTCGTCATATCCCATCTGATAGAGCTTCCATCCCATAACACTGACCGGTTTGTTCACCTCAAGCACTCTCTGCAAGACGTCTTCTCCCTCGGAAGTCCTGATAGTCACTTCCGAACGAAATTTTTTAGGTGACCCCGGCAGCAGAACAAGCAGACTGCTTCCGGCCTCGATAAATGCAGGACTCTCGAACGGGCTTCCGGTACTGACCCAGCCGGAAACCGGGTTTCCACGATATGTTCCGGAAACACGCGCATATGGCACACCCTTTTCAGTCTGGACGGGAACAGGGTTCCCTTTATCGTCTTTGACGGCACGAGTATGATATTCCTCCACCATAACCTCCAGCTCTCCCCATGACACCCTTGCCCCTTTTGCAATCGCGGGAGACGTACCCGACTCATCTATCTGCAGCCGTTCACCACCGGGATCATAGATTGCAAGCTGCGGGTCATACTCAAGCATTTCAAAATCCTGAAGATCGAGCGAGAAAGGAAGATCAACTGTTGCTTTTGACACGGAATCGTAACCGCGTGAAGTTGAGCGGCCTTCGTAGAGCGGAATAATTACCCGCTGAAGATCGGCAGCACCCATAAGACCACATGCCAGCGCTACCCAGAAACCTGCATGAAACAGGATGAATTGAAGATTCTCTTTCTTGAAAGGAACTGTTTTCCAGACAAGCGACAGCCCCAGATTGACAAGGAAAAAAAACACTGTCAGCGCAAAAGGCCAGCTTGAAAAAACGCCGTTGAGCCTGAGCTTCTGTGCCCAGAAGGGCCCTGTCCCGGATTCCTGCGGCAGCACGCCTCCAAATAATGATAACGCCGCAAGAGTCATGATAAGACAGAGGCCGAGCGGAATTCCACCCAGCCAGACGACAAAACGGTTCTCCCTCAACTTCAGAGCTGCGAGAACGATATTTACTGAAAACAAGGCAAGGATAATCGCATTGAGCGGCCAGGAAGGCTGAACAATGCCTTTCGCACCGCCTGCGGCTTCAATAATAAAACCTGCAGCGACAAGGAACAGAGAAAACAGGACACCTTCTCTGAATGACCATGAAATACCTTGTACATCCTTTACTTTCCTGCGCATAATCGCTACTTATCCTGCATAGCCTTATCATGTTTCCGACTGCTTTCTTCTGATGTTTCGTCAGTGATGATATGACAGCAATTACACACAATTGTCTGCAATTCCTGCGAGCCTGCTCCATCAAGTATTTTACGCACCGCCACTTCCACCTGTTCCAGGTAGGGTTTTGTCTTGACAGCCTGTTGACCTCTTTTTTTATTGAGATATTGCGAGACGGCAGCCGGTGTTACACCGAGCTTTTTTGCCGCCTGTGATTGTGTCATACCTTCTTTTACAAGCCCTTCAGCAATATCTGCCCTGATCTGGGGCAGATTATACCACACAGCCTTTTCACACGGAAAAATCACTCTTTTTTATCTTGGATTAACAAAAAACACTCGATGCACCCAATCCGATGCAAGTCTTTCCATCCCTCCCTCTCATACCAAACCATTTAAAAAAACAGCAGACTATACCAGCCATTTCATTTAACAATAGTTAAAACAAAAAATGAAGTTAACCTGTTCCATTTGACGGTTTTTCTTTATTCCGCCGTATAACGTTGCAAGGGCCGGGCATCCAGCAAGAGAAAAACCGGAAACAGTGGTGGCGTGAGGTTTGAACGAAGGCTTCCGCACATGGAGCATACAACCCTGCAGTTCCTAAAAATTGAGTTTATACCCTTTTGGATAAAACTCCTTGATAATCCGGATAACTTTTTGCGGATCATCTTCCAGAAAGATAAAACCCAGATCCTCTTCTGCAATGAACCTTTTTTCTTTCAACATGGTCTGCTTCATCCAGCAATATAATCCTTCCCAGTATTCGCTACCCATCAATATAACCGGAAAACGACTGCTTTTCTGTGTTTGAATAAGTGTGACCGCTTCGGAAAACTCGTCCATGGTCCCGAAACCTCCCGGAAGAACGATAAAAGCCTGGGAATATTTCAGAAACATGACCTTGCGAACAAAAAAATACTGAAAGGTCAACAACCTGTCGCGATCGATATACTGGTTGGGGGTTTGTTGATTGGGCAATTCGATATTGAATCCTATGGATACTCCCCCTGCCTGCTGAGCACCCTTGTTCGCGGCTTCCATTACGCCCGAACCGCCCCCGGTGATCACCGAAAAACCCTGCTCGGCAAGTACCCCGCCCATATGTTCAGCCAGGCTATACTCATCATGCTCAGGATAGACCCTTGTCGAGCCGAAAACGCTAACCGCAGGCCCGGTATCGGACATTTTTTCAAATCCGTTAACGAACTCGGCCATTATCTTGAAAACCCGCCACCCGTCACCGGAAAAATCGGTCTGTAGTGAAAACTTCCTGTCCGGCGGCTGAACTTTCTGAATCCCGGATTCTCGACGTTTGGATGCTTTTCCTGAAGATTTCATAGAGATAGTCACAGTCCCAGAAAATTACCGATAATCTTCTTTCCTTCGCGGGTCATAATTGATTCCGGGTGGAACTGGACTCCATATAACAGTTTTAGCTGACAATCCATGCCCATAATCACCCCGTCCTCTGTCCATGCCGTGATCGTCAACGATTCAGGCAGATTTTCTCTTTCTACGATAAGGGAATGATAGCGTGTCGCCGTAAAAGGATTTTCAACTCCGGCAAAAATCCCCCTGTTTTCATGAGAGATGAGGGACGTTTTCCCGTGCATGATATCCGCCGCACGAACCACTCTGCCTCCCAGCGCCTCACCAATTGCCTGGTGACCCAGACAGACACCAAGAAGCGGTATCCTTCCCTGAACGGATTTGATCAGCGGAACCGATATTCCTGCATCACGAGGGGTACCCGGGCCGGGTGAAATCACTATCTTTTCGGGATTCCGGTCAATCACCTCTTTTACCGAAATCTCGTCATTACGGAATACTTCAACACGTGCACCCAGCTCGCCCATATATTGTACGAGGTTATAGGTAAACGAATCGTAATTATCTATGACAAGAACCATTGATGATGCGAATGTTTATAAATGCAAGCAATAATCACGAGGTCCACAACTGCTGCAGTCGCCCAACATAATCAAAAAAAACGAGGTATGACGAGAACTCCCGCACAGGATAAGACATCTGCGCAATCTCACAGGGTGAACTCCTCCCCCTGCTCTATCGCTGCAACATGCCGGAACATGGTTTCATAAGCTGGACTCATGATGACATTTCTTCGGGCCATGACAGCTCGTGCAGTATCGATAGCTTTTTCTATTTCATAATGACTATATCCTGATGCCGGCCCACCCCATGAAAAAGATGGTATGTTCTTTGGAGGAAAACCGCTGCCGAAAATATTCGAAGAAGTACCGGCTATTGTCCCGGTATTGAACATCGAGTTGATAGAGCACTTTGTATGTTCTCCCATCAACAATCCGAGAAACTGTTCTCCGGTCTGGACATCTTTCCCCCCGATACTGAGCCTTACCTTACCGTAATTGTTTCTTAAGTCAGAGGTGTTTGTTCCCGCTCCAAGGTTGCACCATGAAGAAATATATGAGTGCCCGAGAAAACCTTCATGCTGTTTGTTTGCATAAGGCTCGACAATTGAATCCTCTATTTCGCCACCGGTTTTTGAAGCATTGCCTACAGTTACATTATCGTGCAGATTGGCTGCAGTCTTTACCTGTGCCGATTCTCCGATAAAAACATTCCCGGCAAGGACTGCCTGCGGTTCTATCACTGCACCGGGGCTTACATAGACAAATCCCGATTCCGCATCCAGAACCGCTCCCGGTTTGACAACCGCTCCTTCCCCTACATATATGTTCCCGGGATTCTCTATTCCTGAGTGTGTCGAGACCCTGCCTTCGATTCTACCAAGAGAAAGCGTCTCGGCTTCACGTTCAAGTTCTTCCGGGTGCAATGCAACGGGATCCCAGATGTTTTGAATAAGCCTGAATCCATCCGTTTCGACAACATCAGCTCCTGCCGCCAGAAACTCGGTATCGATGTAATCGGGAAACGCTCCATCCCTTGCGGCAACCAGCCCTGCCGTCACTCTTGCAAAAATGAGATCGTCCCCCTGCCGCAGGCATTGCCCCGGAGCAGGGGGATTGCGAAGTATTACAGCGGCAGCTTTCTGATCGCACAACAATCTGCCGTTCACAAGAAGAATATCTGTTTTCGGAAGACCGTTGTACTTATAAACAGGCAGATCGGCTCTGCGCACCGGTTCAAGATAACTGCGAAGGTGGCAGGAAAAAGCCCCCCCTCTTCCGAGATGGAATCGAAACTTCTGCAATATGGTCCTGCACCCGCAAAAAAGATCGTACACGGGCTTGAAATGTACAAGGGGCCTAAGCCCGTGAACCTTCTCATCTTCGAAAATGACGACCTGCATAGTACTTTTTAACCTTTCGCACCCTCGATTCCATCATCGGCGCCTGAAGCGTTATGTTTTTCAGCTCCCCCCACCCCTTCTTTCAAGATAGAACCTTTAAAGAATCCGGGACATTTTCGATCCGGATCTTTCCTCTGACATTTTCAAATACTTCACCATCCATATGCATAACTTCCGGCTCTGCAAGCTCGACCTCCACCGCTTCCGCCTGCATGTAGATAACGCGGGGATCGAAGATCTGTGTCCCTCGGGTATATTTCAGAACGTATGACGCAAACCTCGCTTTCGAGACAGCCCTCAAGATGCAGACGTCAAGCAAACCGTCATTGATTTCAGCTTCGGGGGCAATATGAAATTTCCCCCCCTCGACCATCCCGTTCCCGACAGAAAAAGCAAATACCGGTTCATCTATTTCAATGGTTCCCGCCGGCGTAATGAGCTTAATATGCATTTTTGGGAGTTTATAACCTAAAAGCACGCCAAGTAATGCGTTAAGGTAGACGAGTTCCCCTCTGATCAGCCGTGTTCTGCTTACTTTGCGAGCAATTCTTCCTGTAAATCCAATACCGAGAGAGTTGAGAAAGTATCGCTCGAATCCTTCCTCTGCAACTACCCGGCCAAGATCGACTTTTACGGAACCGGCCCGAAAATACGCGTCGACAGGACACCCTCTTCCAAACGGATGACCCAGAGATTTAATGAAATCGTTTGCCGAACCTGAAGGCAGAATTCCGAGACTCACATCCGAAAAAACCAGCGCATTGGCTATCTCATGAGCCGTACCATCCCCCCCGCAAGCAACTACCGAACGGCTTTCGGCAAGAACCCGGCGGGTAATTTCAGATGCATGCCCGGCATATTGGGTACAATACACCACCCCGTCGCTTCGCATCTTCAGCGCACGTTGCAGTATATCCTTCATGCGGCCTGCCCGTCCCTTATCGGCAGCAGGATTTACAATAAACGTTGTACAGGTATTCATCCCCCCGGAAACCTTGGACCCCAGATATAAATCACATGTGTTTACGTAAAAAAAGTAATCAACCCTTCGTAAAGATCGAAGAGAAAGGATTTGGCTCCGGCACTATGTCAACCCCCCTTTTCACGTCAAACCACCAACCCTCCACGTCTTGACCCACGTCATTATAGTGACGTACTTATATGTGTTTTGCGTTTTTTTTCCTTAAAAAAACCACAAAAATATCGTATATATAGAAAATACATCAAACAGTACTCTACCAGAACCACACAGTTGTAAAGTCATGTATACATGTAACGTAACAAACCTGCCAATAACCGAAAACAGGAACTGGCGGGCTGTCCATAAAGAAAACGGCTACGACAAAGTGATCAAAAGACTTGGTGACGACATTATTCTCTATTGCATCGACACAGACCACGACATATCGCTCGAGTCCATGGATGTAGACATTCTTCGCACTGTCCTGCACGACTCGAATCTTGACGACAAACCTATCTGTCTGGTGTGGGACATGAAACACATCACCAGCATGTCCTACAGGTACAAAACGCAAATCGTAAATCTGATCTACAACCCAACACTGACTTTCGGCATCGTCATATTCTACAATGTTGAACCCGAGTTCCTTACCATGGCCGAAACATTCGCAGCCATGGTACCGGAAAATCTTCCTGTACTCATAAAACAGGATTACACTGATGCCGTAAAAGCCGCTCTGGACTGGAAAAAGGGCGTCGTTGCTGAAGATATCTATGAGAGCGAAGAGGACCGGAAATATGACTTCCAGAAAAAGGAGTTCCTTGCCTCTCTTGGCAGACTCTCATGGTTGAACATGATGGACCAGAAAATATCTCTGCCGCCAATTGACGACAAACTGTTCCCTTTTTTCAAGGCACTTGAAAACCTTCAGAACGATCTTCTCGAAAATGCACAAGAAAAAGAGCATGAAGTCGAGCAGATTTCACAAGATGGTGAAGAGAAACTCATGAAAAACAACGTCCAGCTTAACGCTCAGAAAGAGTTGTACAGCCAACTGAAAAGCCAGTTCGAAAAGGAAAAATCGGCTCTTACAGCAAGAATCTCGTCTCAGGAAATGGAACTTACGAGAATATCGACCGCCATAGCAGAAAAAACCTCCACTCTGCGCGAGTTGCTCGATCTGATCAGTTCGCTGGATATCGATCAGGAGAAAAAAAGAGTCCTGATCGAACACTGCCGGAATATGATTGATACGGAGATGATTGAAAAAAGACTGAACATCGAGCTGACAACTACCGATTCGGAATTTCTCTCAAAACTGCAGAGAACGCACCCGCATCTAAACCAGCGTGAATTGCGAATCTGTCTCTTGATCAAGCTGAACTACAATACCAGGGATATTGCACGTTCCGTCGGGATTTCGACCAGGGGCATGGAAAGCATCCGCTACAGAATGCATAAAAAAATCGGGCTGACGAAACACCAGTCACTGAAAAGCTATCTTACTGACCTGGCGGCGCATAATAATTCATATCAACCCCTCTCATCCGCCGGCATAAAAGGCTAAAAAATACTGCAACACCTGCCTCTCCAGGTGTTGACAGTTTTCATTACATACTGCCTTCAGCCGTAGTGCAGCTCAGTTTTACGGTCCGTAGAAGCCGTTTCTTTCTGATACATTCGCAGCATTTGAAGTATTTTCATTTGCACAACGTAATGACACAATTGTACGCGTAATAAATCGATGCGCGCTTGACTCTACGCAAGAAAAAGCGTATTATCATCCTTATAATACGTCAATAACCCGTACAAATCATTTTCGGGAAAAATGTTATGAAAAGTCCGACATCACATCTTCCGGTAACTGAACGCCCACACTGGAAAACAACCCATGCCGATCAGCACTACACGACTCATATCAGAAAAATCGGGAATGATATTTTTTTGACATACTATGAGGCCGACAGAGATATTATCATCAACAACAGAGACCAGTCTCTCTTTCAGATGGTCCTTCAGGAAACCGGGCTTAATGACCGGCTTGTCTATCTTCTTCGCGATCTGAATCACGTCAGCGATATCTCGTATGCATACAAAGTAATACTCACGCAGCTTATGTACCGCTGGCCGCCCTATTACAAGCTGATTGTCTTTTACAACATTCAACCCGAATTACTGACTACCGTCGAAACGTTTGCTTCTATTGTCCCCGACAGTACGCCTGTGCTTCTGGTCGAAACATATGAAGATGCCATACAGGCAGTGCTTGACGCAAAAGCAGGCGATGTGACGCAGGAGGAGTATGAGGATGAGGAAGAAGAGCTTTACGCACAGAGAAAAAAAGAGTTTCTTGCCGCCACTGCCCGTATCGGATGGATGAAC
>JANQFD010000163.1 GCA_028278005.1 Chlorobium sp.
TCATCCGGGATTGTGACGAGCAGAGGCTCGTCACGAAGATAATTGTTGGCGTATAGGAATGCGAGGCGCATCTTTGAACAATAAAAAAGTCAGTGTAGAATGCAAACACTGACTTTTATAAGTAAAAAATGTGCATTCAAAATATCAGGCCTGTTGTAACACGTTCAGAATTTTCTGCTTTATTTCTTCTACGCTTCCGGTGCCCTTGACGCTGCTGAATCGGGGGGCATTCGGACTACCGTTCTGGTCCCATGTTCGATAATATTCGATAAGAGGCGCGGTCTGGGTGTGATAGACATCGAGACGTTTCCGAACAGTTTCCTCATGGTCATCTTCCCTTTGTACCAGGGGCTCTCCGGTAAGATCGTCAAGTCCGTCACGGGCAGGCGGGTTAAAAACAACATGATAGGTTCTGCCCGATGCAAGATGAACCCTTCGCCCGCTCATACGTTTAATGATTTCATCGTCGTCAACGGCTATATCCACTACATGATCAATTGCGATATTGTCGTTTTTCAATGCTTCAGCCTGGGCAATCGTGCGAGGAAATCCGTCAAAAAGGCATCCTTTTTCACAATCGGGTTTACTCAGTCTTTCCTTCACCAGGCCGAGAATAATGTCATCCGATACCAGTTTACCGGCATCCATGACTTTTTTTGCCTCAAGCCCGAGAGGAGTGCCGTCCTTGATCGCGGTGCGGAGCATGTCGCCAGTTGAAATTTGCGGAATGTTGAAAGTCGAAGAAATAAACTGCGCCTGGGTCCCTTTGCCTGCGCCAGGGGCTCCGAGTAAGATAATTCTCATTGTACCGACTTGTTGGGTGGTTATTTTTTCAGTTTGATGACCTTGACTTTCGCTCTGGCCGGTTTATCCTGCTGACCGGAATTTTCAGCGGCTGGGGTAGAAGGAGGAACGGTTTCGGCTTTTTCCGGAGAAGTTTTGACGGAAGTGCCATTGGATTTTGCTGCAGGCTTGAACGGGATGGTTTGCTTTGCAGGTTTTTTCTTTTCCTCGGCGGGTTTGGTCTGGAACTGGGTATTGTCGAAAAGTTCCTGCATGGCCTGGGCTTGACCTTTCGGGTCAAGAGATCTGAACAGATAGTCATCATCTTTTATGACGGCTTTCCTGTACTCAAAATCAAGTGCTGAAAGCACCATCCGGATAACCCGGCGGCTTTCTCCGAGGTCTCCCCGGGAGTCGATTTCGGTTTCGGCTTTTGCATTTATTGTCGTTATGGGCTGGCCGTTGCGATCGATTTCTTCGGAAAGGCCGAAGCTTACCGTGATTTTTGTGCCGAGAAGTGCAAAAGACGATACTTCGGCACGGATCATTGTCATGCCGCCGACCGATGTTTTTTTGTTTTTAAGATTCCAGCCTACCCAATTTTCTATTTTATCGACGATGAAACCCGCAGCTTCCTTTGCTGGTTTGGAAAAACGCCTGACTTTCAGCTCATCGAAAACCGGATTTTCCGATGTTTGGTTTTTATTGCCGGTAAGGCCGTGATACGCTTTGTTGAACTCGTTTCTGAAGGGAACAAAATCCAGTAAATCCATGATCTTATATACAATTATTGATTGGCGCGGTCAGGACCCGGTATTTTTTCCGCTATTGCCAACTGGCCGCAAGCTGCATTGATTGACTCCCCATAGCTTTTACGCACCGTTACGTGCAAGCCTGCATCGACAAGAACCCTGATGAAGCCGTCCAATCGCTCTGCTTTTACAGGCTTAAACCCCATATTAACTATAGTATTGTAATCAATCAAGTTAATTTTGCATAAAAAACTACGGCTGAATCGTGCAAGGTTTTTCGCGTCACGAACAGAGTCGTTTATTCCTTCAATCAGCATGTAAACCAGGGTAACCGGTTCATTTGTTTGTGCGACATACCGTTCAAGAGCATTTTGCAGGTTGGTCAGGGTGTGTTCTTTTGCAACAGGAATGAGCCTGGAGCGCTTTTCCTGCTCGGCAGAGTGAAGCGAAATCGCAAGTTTTGTTTTCAGGTTTGAATGCGAAAGCGAATCAATCTGCGGGATCAGTCCTACGGTCGAAATAGTTATACGGCGCTGGGAGAACGAAAAACGGTAGTCCTGCTGTGAGAGGGTCTCTATCGCTTCGAGAACATTCGAGAGGTTCAGCAGGGGTTCGCCCATACCCATAAAAACAATGTTGGTCAGATGTGTTGCAGGTGACTGACATGCGAGGTGATCGTTGACAAGAAATACCTGCTCGACGATCTCGGCTGCATTCAGGTTGCGCGTAAACCCCATATAACCAGTTGCACAGAAAGTGCAGCGAAGCGGGCAACCAACCTGCGAAGAAATGCAAACGGTGTCTCTCTTTGGAGCCGGTATGTGAACGCTTTCAATGTATTCGCCGTCATGC
Source organism: Chlorobium sp. (assembly GCA_028278005.1). Taxonomy (GTDB): domain Bacteria; phylum Bacteroidota; class Chlorobiia; order Chlorobiales; family Chlorobiaceae; genus Prosthecochloris. Next base: position 2,388 of record JANQFD010000163.1, read on the forward strand.
AGTGAAACCAGGAACTTTGAGGTTTTCTGCCTGTCTTCCGTTGCCGGTTCACGCTGCACTTTTTTAATCGAGCAGGAGGGTATGAAAAAACGGTCGGAAAGCATGTTTCTCAGCTTCGATCCGAGATTGGTCATGCTGTCGAAATTTTCAGCCCGCTCGTTGAACAACCAGCGATGCACCTGGCCGGCCCTGTATGCCGGTTCACCCATTTCCTTTAATGCTCCCTGCAGTTCGTTGAAGGAATATGACTTGATGTTGATTTTATGATCCACTATTGCATCTCTTGTTATTTGATGAAGGCAAAATGTGCAACATAACTGCTCTGCGCCGTGGTTTTGATAAATTGTGTACTTTATTTAACAAAGCAAACATCTACGTAACATTCAGCCCTCCGAAATCGATTGTATGGATGGAGAGTTAAAAGAAAAGGATCGCAATTACAAGCTGCTCGACAAGCTGATTCACTCCAGGATCCGTTTTGCCGCTCTCTGCTATCTCGAAGAGGTTGCAGAGGCTTCTTTTATCGACATCCGGGATACAATCAGGGCGACGGACGGCAATCTGAGCGTGCATATGCGGAAACTCGAGGAGGCAGGGTATGTCTACTGCGATAAAACCTACAGCAAACGCCTCCCACTCTCCATTTACCGGATTACAGACAGGGGAAAAGAGGCATTTTCGCGATACCGTGAACAGGTGGGTAACTTTTTCGCCAAATAACCCGACTAGAGATTCTCCTTGAAATAGTCCTCCAACCTGTGCGTGCCGTATTTCGGGGCAACGCTGTCAAGCTTGCTTACCGCAAGGGCAAACGAGATAATGTCGGCAATATCCCGGTTGATGAATCTCGAAACCGCAAGCAAGCCTTCACCTATCCATAACGGAATGGCGAGAAAGAGCGGATTCTTTCCTGCAATCCGGGCTGCAAGTTCTCCAACCTCACGATAGGTGAAGACATCAGGTCCGCCCGCATCGATATCGGTCGTGTCCGAATCTGCCGCATCGACGCACACTTTGGCAAGATCGGCAGCGTGTATCGGATTGGAACGTTTGTCCCCATCGCCGACTACCGGCATGATGCCCATATTGGCGAGATTCAGAAACTGAACCATATCCGAGAAGTACCCGGTAGGACGAACTATCGTATAGCCCAGACCGGATTTTCTCAGCTCACCGGCAAACTGCTCATGTGCCTGGATGTTTTCGATATCGAGCATTTTTTCGGCGTTGAACACCGAAATGTAGATGAACTTTTTAACCTTTCCTGCAAGAGCGAGATCCAGTATGCTCCGGTTTCCCCTGTAATCCACATCGAAGCTCGAATGCTTGAAATCCGGCCTCGTCATTCCGAGCGATGAAAAAACAATATCGATATTATCACAGATGCCTTTCAGGGTTTCAGGCTGTGTGGCGTCACCCGTGACAACCTCATCGACAAGGTCATAGATGATCGGCTCGCCATGTTCTCCCTTTTCCTTTATTTTGTCGGGATTACGCACCAGCACTCTGACAAAGTATCCTCTCTGCTTGAACTCTTTGGCGACATGACGCCCCAGGTATCCCGACCCTCCCGCTACAAGTACCTTTTTCATTATATCTTTTGGTATGTGTTACGAATCATTCCTTGCAACCCTAACATCCTCCAATGATTATTTGTTCGGTAACCATGTCTGCTCAACCGTGTGCCGGGGGAGTGGACTCATCGATCTATTCCTTTGCCGCCAGTTCACGGTAGAAGTCCTTCAGATGTCTGGTGCCTCTTGCCGGGGCGACATTGTCGAGACTGCTGACCGCGATCGCAAATGACATGACGCCGGCGAGCGGCTTGTTGATAAGGCCTGTCACGAAAAGCGCAGCATCTCCGACCCACATGGGAATATGGGTGATCCAGGGCTTTTTGCCGAGAGCGTCGAACGCAAGCGTGACGGTTTCGTTGAAGGTATAGGTATCGGGTCCGCCGACGGAGATCTCCTGGACATCGTTTTCAGCCGCATCGGCGCAGATGGCTGCAAGGTCGGCTCCGTGAATCGGATTGACGCGGTTTGTGCCGTCTCCGAGCAGAAACATGTGGCCTGAGCGAGCCATCGAGAAAAACATACCCATGTCCGAAAAGAAGCCGGTCGGTCGTATGACGGTATATGGCATGGTGGACGACTTGAGGTCCTTTACAAAACGTTCATGTGCACTGACGACTTCGACATCGGGCGTCTTTTCGGCGTTGAAAACCGAGACATAGATGAACTTCTTCACCCTGTTGGAGAGAGCATCTTCCAGGAGGGCTCTGTTGCCGAGATGGTCGATCTGTTCGTTCGTGACACTGCCTTGGGGTTTGGTGAGTCCCATGCATGAAAAAACGATATCCACACCTTTGGTGGCCCCTTTCAGTGTGTTGAGATCGGTTGCATCGCCTTTGTGTACTTCATGGACAAGATCTGCGATTGCCGGCTCGAGATTCGGTCCTTCGGATGCAAGCTTTTCAGGGTTTCTTACCAGTGCCCTCACGCTATAACCGCGCCCGGCGAATTCTCGGACTGCATGCCTGCCAAGATAGCCGGAAGCCCCCGCTACAAGTACCTTTTGCTGTTTCATGATGTTATATTGCTGTTTAAGGGGTTCTTTGAATCCCTAACAGCCATTGATTAATAAATGTTCGATGGAGTTTACCTGATCTGTTTTCTGGCGTTGTTTCTCAAGAAGAGTGAGCATGGGTCAGGAATCATGAGGCGGTTAGTGAGGGTAAAGTGCATGGATAGTCCTGTGACGGCAGCAAACTGGTAATTATATATGTAAAAACGCAGCAATAATCGCTCGTAAGAGGTCATAGAAAAAAATAAACTCTGCTGGTAAATGGAACGTTGCAAGGTTTCGGGAGCAGAAATTGTGACAAACCCTCTTTGGGTTTTCCATAACCCGACGAAACATTATTCAACAAGGATCAAAAGAATCGGAAAGGATATTCTTTTTGCATGGGTAGACTCTCAAGAACCGGTAACGCTTGAGTTTTTTGAAGAGGATCTTGTCAGAAAGGTTATCGAAGATTCAGACCTCGTTAATAAGCCGGTTTATTTGATCTGGAATCTGGAACATGTCAAGGATCTCTCCTATGGATACAAACAAGGATCTGTCGATTTTCTCTATAAGTCTCATTCCCCGCTGAACTTAGTTGTCTTTTACAATATAATTCCGGAATTCCTGAATACTGCCGAAAGTATTCAGGCGATAGTTCCCGGATGCACCCGGGTACTGTTTGCTGATACTTACAGTGATGCCTTTGAGTTAATTTCAGGAGTAAAAGCAGGCAATGTGACGCAGGAGGAGTATGAGGATGAGGAAGAAGAGCTTTACGCACAGAGAAAAAAAGAGTTTCTTGCCGCCACTGCCCGTATCGGATGGATGAACATGCTTGATCAGCCGATCAACATCCCTGAAGATGACGAGCTTCTTTTTCCGTTTTTCAAAGCTCTCGAAGCACTGCAGAAAGACCTGCAGGACAAGGACAAGATTACAGCCTCAGAAAAAAAACGTGCGGAAAGCAAGGCCGAGAAAAAAATTTCGGAAAAGATCATTCTTCTCAACGCCCAGCTTGAATTGAACAACAAGCTTAAATCCCAGTTCCACCGTGAAAGAGCCGCACTGAAATCGCGTATCGCCGCGCAGGACATGGAACTGACAAGAATATCCACGGCAGTTGCCGAAAAAACCGCCGCCCTGCAGTCGCTCCGGGAAAAAATATTCGGCATCGATATTGACGGCGATCTGAAAAAAGAAATGCTCGATGCCTGTTCAAAAATGATCGAAACGGAAACCATCGAAAAGAAAATCAATACCGATCTGACGGAAACGGATTCGGAGTTTCTCTCGAAATTGCAGAGACGGCATCCGAACCTCAATCAGAGGGATCTGAGAATATGCCTGCTTATCAAGCTCAACTACGACACCAGGGAAATAGCGCGTTCGATAGGCATTTCAACAAGAGGGCTGGAAAGCATCCGCTATCGGATGCACAAAAAAATGGG
>JANQFD010000119.1 GCA_028278005.1 Chlorobium sp.
AGCTGATCCTGATCCTCGCTGTAGCGGAGCATGAGGTTTCTTACAAAGCCTTCATGATCCTTTACCGCATAGGGAGTAAGGCCGCTTTCAAGGACAAATTCCCTGGTTACCCCCAGGGCGCGATTCATGCACTCCTTTGCAAGGTAGCAGCGCTCAATCTCGAGCACCTTTTCGAAGTTCCCGGGGGCATGAAATCCAAGAGCGAAATCCTTCGGTTTCTCAAGCACATCCATCTGCAGCTCTTCCGGCATCAGATAGCGTTTACTGGAGCAGGAGAATTCAACCTTGTTCCGGTAGTAGAGCATTGCGGGTGCCGGCAGTACCTGTTTGACATCGATATCCTGCATACCGCCGATATGTACGAGCGCATCCCGAACCTTTTTTTGTTTGTAGCGAAGTTGTGCCTGATAGCTCACATGCATCCACTTGCAACCTCCGCAAACACCGAATACAGGGCATTGAGGATCAACCCTGTCCTGCGAGGGAAAAAGCAGTGTGTCGAGAACCGCTTCGAGGTAAGTCGGCCTGACTTTGATTACCGTTGCCCTTACCGTATCACCCACTGCCAGCATGCCACGAACAAGCACTCCGGTCCCGTTTACCAGTCTTCCGAAACACTGATCCTTTTCAGCGATATCGGAGATTAAGAGCTCAACCGTTTCACCCTTTTTATATCTGTCCCGCAAGTTTCGCTCTTTCATGCAGACTTTCCGGCAGTTAACAATGCCGCCCCGATGACTCCTGCGCTGTCCCCGAGTTCCGGACGCACAACCGGTATATCGAGAGAGCCGTTAAACAGATGTTTTTCTACTTCATTTCTGGCAGCAGGGGAGTAAAGTGCTTTCACATTGCCGACACCGCCGCCGATAATAATGATGTGCGGATCGAGAATATTGATAACCTGTGCAACCGCTTTGCCGAAACCGCCCAGCAGACGTTCGATGGTTTCTGCGGCTGCCTTGTCCTCTTCTGTCGTCGCGGCGATCTCCTTGAGGGATTTCCACATCCCTCCCGACCGGATGGTATAGAACCGTTCAAGTGCCGGTCCCGACAGAACGGTTTCTACACACCCCTTCTTTCCACAGTAACAAGACTCCCCGTCAGGCAGCAACTCGTTGTGCCCCCATTCACCGGCAATGCCGTGCGCTCCATGTATGACCGTATCGCCGAACACAATCCCGCCGCCAACCCCGGTTCCGAGAATAATACCGAAAGCAACATCACTACTCCGCTGGATCGTTTCCCTTCCCGCGCCAAAGAGCGATTCGGCAAGCGTGAAACAGTTTGCATCGTTATCGAGCTTCACGGGAGTCTGCAGCAGTTCCTCAAGATCGGCATGCAACGGTTTACCGTTCAGGCAGATGGTGTTTGAGTTCTTCAGCAGACCTGTTTCGCAGTCAATCCGGCCGGGGGTGCCGATTCCTATATCCCCCGCTGGAGGAAAACCACTTTCATCAGCCAGCATCCGTACCAGTTTTTCAATCCTGGACAGTATATGACGATATCCTCCGGAAGCTTCCGTTGGGATCCTCTTTCGAACCAATGGCTGCCGGCGGTCATCAAGAACGGCGCCCTCGATTTTTGTCCCGCCCAGATCTATGCCCCAGTAACGTATACTCAACGCTTTATACTGCCTGGTTAGTTAATGGATCCATGAAAATTCAGTATCGATACGCCCTGCAGAGTGCGGTGCAAATCTCTTCCGGCAAACCGGACAGTCAGTCCTGCCGAGCGCCGCATCCACAAAACAAACATAACGACTGTTGCCGCAGAATAAGCCGGGAAAAAGTCAGAATAATGCCGGGGATACCCTGATGTCATCACCTAACGGGTGAGCCTTATGCGTGACCCGCTGGAATCATGCATACAGGCCGGACGACAAGGCTCCGGTTCAACGTTTTTTTCCGCCTTTTTTCTTTTTAGGAGGTTTCGGTGCCGGTTTTGCCGGAGTTATTGCCGGCAGATCTTCTGTCGTGGTTGTTTTGTTGATGTAAAATGTCTGGGCAATGCTGAACACGTTGAACATCAGATAGTAGAGGCCCAAGCCAGAGGGAAGGTTGTTGAAAAAGAGCAGCATCATGACCGGGAAAATGTACATCATGATTTTCATCTGCTCATTTGTCTGCGTGGTCGGCGTGATCTTCTGCTGCAGGTATACCGCTCCACCCATGAGAATCGGGAAAAGTGCGATATGGTCCCCATACAGCGGTATGCTGAAACCAAGGTCAAGAATGGAATCCGGCAAGGAAAGGTCCTTCGCCCAGAGGAAGGACTGTTGACGCAGCTCTATGGAGGAACGGAACACATAAAACATTGCAAAAAGCAGTGGCATCTGCAGAAGAACCGGAAGGCACCCGCCCAAGGGATTGACACCGGCTTCCTTGTATATCCTCCCGAGTTCGCTCTGCATTTTTTGGGGATTGTCCTTGTACTTTTCCTGCAGCTCTTTCATCATCGGCTGGAGCGCCGCCATCTTTTTCATCGACTTCGTCGAAGCCATGGTCAGCGGATAGGTTACAACCTTGATCAAGAGGGCGAATATGATGATGATCAGCCCGTAGTTATTGATGAATGTGTTAAGCAGGTTGAAAATCGGCAGAATGATAAATTCTGCAAAAGGCCTGGTCAGCCAGTCCCATCCGAAATCCATGATCTTTTCAAGATTCACGTCCAGAGAATGCAGCACATTGTAATCAATCGGACCGACATAAAGAGAAAGGGCCTCCTTGTGGGAACTTTTGCCCTGCGGGAATTTGAATTTCAGCGCAGCAGTATAATTTTCAAATGTTTCCCCCGCTTTACGGCTTCCACTCAGATACACGCCTTCAGTCGGAGAGACAGGGATCAGTGAGGCCACAAAATATTTCGTTCTCACTGCAATCCATTTGGCAACTCCTGACTGTTCTTCACGGTAATCTTTGCTGGAATCACCTGCATCGAGCTTGAGGAGACTTCCCCCCATATATGCCGATGCCCAGGAGTTCTGCACTTCGTCTTCGGAATTTTTCTCGGAATGCAAAAGACCGCCATCCCATTCAATCTGGTACTCATTTCCCGGCAAAAGCCCGTCAAAACCGGTCAGCTGTACATCATAGCCTATTGCATATTCATCACCGGTAAATGTATAGACAATGGTTATGTTTCTGCCCGGAGCGACATCGAGCCTGTAGGTTAATGAGTATGAATCCTCTCCTGAAAGAACGACTTCACTCTGATTATCAGATGCGGCAAAAAACAAATCCCTTGTATCGATTTTTTTGCCGTCACGGGTCTGAAAAAATAGCGAGAGCGCACCGCTGTCAACATTCTTCACCAGGTCAAACCGTTCCCTGTCAGAATCGAAATGCTCCTTTAACACCATTGACTTCAAGGTTGCACCACGGGAAGAAAGCACAGCGGTAAACAGCTCGTTGTCTATGGTAATCAGCTTTTCCGTGCCTTCTGCAGCAACGGCAAATTCGCCGAAATTGTCTGCGGCACCACCGCCCTCCTGTATGATTGCATCATTTCCACTACCATCTTCCTGACTTTCCCGGACCATGGACACATCTTCTCTTGCGCTGTCTTCTAAAGGCTTTCTTTCAGGGACCATAAACTGCATCCATACAATCATGATCAAACCTATCAGCACAAGTCCTATTACAGAATTTCTATCCATTATGTCCCTTCTTTAGAGTTTATTTTATCCATGGACTGCGGCACCGGATCGTATCCCCCTTTGGAAAAAGGATTACAACGCAGCAGACGCCAAACGGTCAGCCACAGCGCAAAAAAGAAATTATGGGTTCTGAACGCTTCAAGCGCATAACTTGAGCAGGTAGGATAAAATCGGCAGGACGGACCTAACAATGGAGAAATATATGACCGGTAGAACTTGATCAGAAGAATCGGCACCTGGTTGATGATTTTCCAGAAAGCATTGAGTTCCATGATACTCATTTTAACGGGAACAGGTTCACATGATTCAAACGCGGTCTTTTGCAGGAAAAAACAGGCTTAACCGGGGCTCATCCTCACCACTCCCTCCAGTAAACTTCGTATTTCTTTTCTGAAACGTTCAGGTGAAGGCTTTACCGTTTCCCTTCCGATGTACATAAACGCCATGCCCAGTACTTGATTGCCGCCGCCTGTATGTTTGCCTGCACACTTGATGGCAGCTGTCTTCTCATGCCTGTATGCTTCTTTCATCAATCTCTTTATTCTGTTGCGGCTGACTGCATCGGATATGTTTTTTTTGCCGACAACAAAAAGGACTTGTGGAAGAGACAGCTGCACTTGCTCAAAACCATCGAGTTCGAGCGGGGCAAACAATACTTTAATAAATTGTCCCCTGACACTGCGGGCTGAACTGAAAAGCTTTGATACCGGTTTACTCCCCCTGAGTATCTCATACTTTTTCAACGACTGGCCATGCCTGTGCTTCAAAGCGTCGAGGGACATTACCTTTTCCCCTACTTCTTGCGATCTCCCATACTGCTGCTGACAGAGAGCGAGTGGCGGCCTTTCGCCCTTCGTGATGCAATAATCCTCCGCCCGTTCTTTGTCGACATACGCTGACGGAAACCGTGCTTGTTTCGCCTCTTTCGGTTATGCGGCTGAAATGTTCTTTTCATAGGAAAACACTCCTCGTTATTCTCATAAATTTACTCAACCTAAAATAAGCGTTTCAGGCCGTCACAAAAAAGCACCGGATAACAAGAGGTACCGCATCAAGCAAAATAACGGTATTCTGTAATTAACACTTGTCTTAGGCTGCCATCGGCACGGCTCTGACATTCACCTGAATCAGGCAAAGAAATACAGGGCAATGAATTTAGCACAATCATTCATCAAATCCAACCGAACAACGGGGCTTTTTCAAGGAAAAAAGGACAATTATCAACACACAGGAAACTGAATTTATCAACATGTGGATAACTTGTGGATAAAAAAATTCGACTCCCCGCAAGCGCGCATAAAACCTGCTCCTAAAACTGCCAAAACAATGTTGACAAACATCAGGCAGGAAATATTTAAATCATTATATTATATATATATAGCATGTTGATAACACACGGGCTCGCTTAGCGTGATTTGACTGATTTTTTTCGCTTGACGAATTGTTTTTTATCAACTGAAAAATGTAATTTATGAGCAACAAATGTTGATGATTTGTTCCCAACCCCCTGCAACTGAACGACAAGTTCCAAAACAGAGAGTTTCATGGCCCTTTCATTGCAAAGTGAAGCAGTTCTAAACATTTCCGATGTAGACCCTTTAAAAATGGAAACCGCACAGAGCGTATGGAATGCCTGTCTTGAAGTAATTAAAAACAAGATAAACGACCAGTCATTTGACACATGGTTCAAGCCTATCATCCCTTTTCAATACAGCGGTAACGAGTTGACCATTCAGGTGCCGAGCCAGTTTTTTTTCGAATGGATCGAAGAAAATTTCTCTTCCCAGCTGAAACATGCCCTCAATGAAGTTTTAGGCTCCGATGGCAAACTGGTCTACCAGATTGTTATGGACAAGTCTCAGGAGCATCCGGTAACCATTGAGCTTCCTCATCAGAATATTGTAAAAACGGAGCATGGCAAAGGGATTACAGAATCCAAGGACAGAGCGTTTCTGGAGAGGTTCCGCACAAAATTCGAGAATCAGATCAATAAAAACTATACGTTCGAAACGCTCATCAGGGGGGATTGCAATTCACTGGCCTTCGCAGCCTCAAGATCTGTATCGCAAAATCCGGGACAGGGCGCCTTTAATCCTCTGGTCATTTACGGTGGAGTGGGCCTGGGAAAAACGCATATGGTCCAGGCAATAGGCAACGAGGTTCGCGAAAAGTTCAAATCCAAATATGTCCTGTATGTATCAAGCGAGAAATTTGCCTTCGATTTTGTCAACGCCATTCAAAACGGCAGCATAAAAGATTTTTCAGAGTTCTACAAAAAAGTAGACGTTCTGATCATCGATGACATACAGTTCTTTGCCGGCAAGGAAAAAACACAGGAAGAAATATTTCACATCTTCAACACCCTGCATCAATCGAACAAACAGATAATATTCTCATCCGACAGGCCAATCAAGGAGATCAAGGGGATTGAAGACCGGCTTATATCGAGATTCAACTGGGGGTTATCGGCCGATATCCAGCCACCGGATTATGAAACAAGAAAGGCCATCATTCAAAGTAAACTGAAACAGAACGGTGTCGAGCTTGATGAAAACGTTATCGATTTTATTGCAACAAATGTCACACAAAATGTCAGGGAGCTGGAAGGATGCATAGTAAAACTGCTTGCCGCCCGTTCGCTGGTAAACCAGGAAATCGACCTTTCCTTTACCAAGTCGACACTCAAGGACATTATAAGAATACAATCCAAGCAGCTGAGCCTTGAAATAATTGAAAAAGCTGTATGCTCCTATTTTTCCATTACGCCGAACGATATCAAAGGGAAATCGAAGAAAAAAGAAATAGCATCCGGGCGACAGATTGCCATGTACCTGTGCAAGGAAATGACTGATTCATCCCTGAAAACAATTGGACTGCATTTCGGAGGACGAGACCACTCCACAGTAATCCATGCATACAACACTATTCATAAAAAAATACAGAAGTCAACCGAAATAAGAGGGCATATTGAAGAGCTGAAAAAGCGGATAGAAATCATGTCCATCTGAATCTGCCGAAAACCGTGATCGACAGTTTTCGATACCTTGTTTCAGCGATTTTCAGATGTTCATATTCTGTGTATACCTTGTGCACAAATCAAAGTTAAAGGAGCCACTTATTCACATGGAGTCAAAAATGGAAGCAGTCGGTTAAACGGGTATGTTGGTAAAAGGTGTTTTTTACCAACATATTGCCAACATGCATCAACAACGGGAAAAATCACATAATTCATTACATTAGAATAAGTTATAATAATAACGAATCAGGTAATCCAGATTTCCACACACTCAATAACAACAACAAATTTTTTAAATACATAATAAATAGAAGAGTGTTACAATGAAACTTTCAACCTCTATCAAGCAGATTCAAAACACGGTTAACAGGGTATCCCAGACTATCCCCGCCAAAGCACTCGATCCCCGATATGAAAATCTTCATATAACTCTCGACAACAAAGTTCTGACACTGTTTGCCACAGACGGGGAAATGTCCATTACCGCAACGACGGATGTTGAATCGGCTGATACTGGAAATTTTGGAATCAAGGCACGTTCAATTCTTGATTTCCTCCGTAGTATGTATGATACGGATGTAACATTCGAAGTTGATCGTCAGCAGTTGAGCGAGCAGGGAGTGGTTAATATCACTACCGATAAGGGTCTCTACAAAATACCCTGTACTTTTGAAAGTAAGGGGGAAAGGCAGGATAAGACCTATGATATAGAGCTTACTCTTTCTTCTCAGGACCTGCTCAACATTATCCATAAAACAATATTTGCCTGCAGCGTTGATGGTATGAGACCCGCAATGATGGGGGTACTGTTTGAAATTGAAGAAAATTTGCTCACAGCTGTCTCTACGGATGGTCATCGCCTGGTGAGATACAGAAAAAAGTGCGACGTTTCTGTTTCGGAAAAGCAGAAAATCGTCATACCGGCAAGAGTTCTCTCTGTTTTGCAGAAACTTGTCAGTGAAGGGGATGTTACCATATCGATTGATTCCGTTAACAAATCTATTCGCTTTTCAACCGATAATCTTGTCCTTGATGCCGCTTTGATTGTCGAGCAATATCCCAACTATGATGCCGTTATTCCTCTTGAAAACGACAAGAAATTTACCATAGAGAGAGTCCCGTTTCATGATTCGGTCAAAAGGGTCGGCAGATTTTCCAGCATAGGCGATATCAAGTTTTCCATCAGTCCAACATCGATCACTCTTTCTGCAGAAAATATCAACGAAGGCGAATCGGCGCAGGAGGAGCTTTCCTGTACGTATAACAATGATGAAATCGACATAGGATTCAACTCAAAATTCATAGAAGCTGCGCTCGCGCATATCGATGAGGAAACTATAAACGTCGAGTTAAGCAGCCCTACAACGGCAATTATCATCAAACCGGCAGAGGAGAAAGAAAACGACAGCCTTATCATTCTTGTTATGCCGGTAAGGATGAATAATTGACACAACTTCTGATCGTTGCGTTTACAGGAAATAAAGCTTGTCAATTTCAGAAAACATCTCGATCTGACCTTTGCACCAGGCGAGGGGATCAATCTTATATACGGCCAGAACGGTTCAGGCAAGACAAATATTCTTGAAGCTGTTCACTACTGTTCGCTTTCCAGGGGATTGAACAGGTCGCTTGACAAGGAGTGTCTTAATTTTTCTGCAGACTATTTTCTGCTGAAAAGCAGGTTTTTGGATGACAGGGACATAGAGCTTTCAGTAAAAGTCAGTTATTCCGGTAAAACCGATAAAAAGATAGTTGTAAACGGTGAAGAGCTGAACAAATTTTCTCAACTCATCGGACGTGTTCCCTGTATAACTTTTTCTCCTGCAGAACTTGTCGTTGTAACCGGTTCTCCGCAAGAGAGAAGAAGGTTCGTTGATAATGCCCTTTCGCAGACCGACAAACGATATCTCGAGGATCTGCTGCAATACCGTCGTGTTGTACAACAGCGTAACTCACTTCTTTCGATGATGCACGACGAGGGTCTGGACAGAGATAGCCTTGCTGTATGGTCGGAAAAGTTGTCCCTGCTTGCCGCTTCAATCATGACGGCCAGAACAGAATTTCTTTTCATTCTACTGGAATATTTCCGGCCGTTGTATGAAAACTTCGGTCTGGATGAAATTCCGGGTTTCAGTTATCGTTCAACCATAGGGAAATTCGGACCGGATGTTTCGGGCGAGGAAATTATTGAAACGATGATGCATCGTTTCAGAGATATTGAAACGCAGGAACTTGTCAGGAAGCAAACACTTATCGGCCCGCACAGGGACGATATCATGTTTCAGCTCAATAACGTTGAGGTCAAAAAATATGCCTCGCAGGGTCAGCTGCGGACGTTTTTCATAGCGCTAAAGCTTGCATTGCATAAATATGTCCTTGAAGTTACCGGAGAAAGGCCGCTTTTTCTGCTTGACGATCTGTTCAGTGAACTTGACCGGAAAAGAGCGGAAAGCGTGATACAGCAGTTGGAAAGCTCCGGACAATCGATCATAACATCGACCGAGAGATTACAGATGGAAACGCTGCATGCAACATCGATTAATGATATGATTACAACCTAGTATGGTGCTATGAAATCATCGAGAACACCAAAAAAAATCAATGGCATAGTAGAAGAGGTATTCAGGATCTACGGTATTGACAAGGCTCATGACGAGTATCGTGCTGTCAGGATATGGAACAGTGTTGTAGGAGATAACATTGCAAAAATGACAGAGGTGGAAAAATTTTTCCGTGGAACCCTTTATGTACAAGTGCTCAGCCCATCGTGGAGAACTGAGCTTTTATTCAGGAAAAAAGAAATTGTAACGAGGTTAAATGAAGCTGTTGGAAAGAGTATGGTTAAGGATATAGTTTTCAAATGACTGATAATTCATAAGGTTCTAAAATAATTATGTTTATAGCTATACTTTCATGTATTGTTGTCCTGTCTCTTGTGGTACTTGTCCATGAATTCGGTCATTTTCTTGCCGCAAGGAGGGCAGGGGTGCCGGTATACGAATTTTCAATAGGTTTTCCATTCAGCCCGAGGATAGTGACGTTGTTTCGAAACCGGGAAACGGAGTTCACGTTGCGTCTGCTGCCTCTTGGTGGTTTTGTAAGTTTTTCGAATGAACATGATGAAGAAGCGGAAAAACTTTTTGGCGCTTCACGTGCTGAACGCGCTCTCATCATTTCGGGCGGTGCTTTTTTCAATGTGGTGTTCGCGTTCCTGTTGTTTATCCCCGCCTTTATGGCAGGTGAGGGTATGTCGCTGTTCAATGCGGTAATTGTCAGCTTGCAGACGATATGGGCTGTTGTTTCCGGGACAGGCCATCTTTTTATCACTCTCTTTTCGGGACAGGCGGGCATGGAAAACCTTTCCGGTCCGGTTGGAATAGCTGTGCTTGCAGGAAAGGCGGCAGGTGGCGGATGGGTTAATCTTGCCTTGTTTACAGGGTTTCTCAGCTTGAGCCTCGGTATCATGAACATGCTTCCTTTTCCCGGTCTCGATGGAGGGCAACTATTCATGCTTTTCGTTGAAACAATCCGGAACAAACCTCTCAGCGTCAGAACCCATCAGATTATCAACTTGGCAGGAATCATGTTGTTTGTCGTGCTCTCACTGTTCGTGACATGGCATGATATCGCTAAACTTATAAGCTGAAAACAGCGAAGACAATTCTCTTCACGTGCTTATCGGTAAACAAAAAAAGGGGCTTTTCTGCCCCTTTTTGTTTTATACAGCTTTGTTTCAGACGTCGCACACCAGATTGTTCTTTTCGATCAACGTTTCAGCAAAAGCTTTTCCGAATGCCTTGCACTCTTCAAACTCTTTTTCATGCGGCTTGAACTTGACCTTGACATGCTGATCGAACACCTTGAGCTTGAGGTTGGTGAAGTTCGATTCGATGATCTTGATACTTTCACCACTCCAGCCGTACGAGCCGAAAGCAGCGGCAAGCTTGCCACGGTCACGGATCGGGTTGATAGCAGCAAAGAAATTGTAAATCTGGGAGACGATATTCTGATTGATTGTCGGCGAGCCGACAATAATAGCTGCGCTGTGGGCAATTTTTTCCTCGATCTTCGAGAAATGCATGTTTTCTATGTCACAGACATCGACGGTAAAGTCACAGTGCGGTCGGATCGCTTCAGCTATTTTTTCCGCTATTATGGTAGTATTCTCATAAGCGGAAACGTAGGCAATCAGAATATTTTTCTCGTTTGGAAGCGCTATAGCGCTCTGAGAGTACTTTTTTGAAAGATCGACGTATTTCTTCCAGTTTGACCGAAGGATCGGGCCATGACCCGGGCAGATAACCTTGATGTCGAGATCCTTAATACGGTCTATCGCTTGCAGCATATACTTGCTGAATGGTCTCAAAATAGCGTCGAAGTAGTAGGTGAACGCATCGTCGAAGTCTCCTGCCAGATCATCGTACATCTCTTCATGACAGTAATGGCAACCGAAAGAGTCGCAGGTGAAGAGCACCTTGTCTTCTTCAAGCCAGGTATAGATAGCATCCGGCCAATGAAGATTCACGGCATTGATGAACCTGAGCGTTTTGTTGCCGAGATCAAGGGTATCTCCATCCTTGACTGTCATGGATTTGAAGTCGTTGCCGACAAGGTCACGAAGAAACTTGATGGCGTTTGCGCTGCCGACTACTGTCGCGTCAGGTGCTACTTCAAGAAGGTTTTTTACATTGCCTGAATGATCGGGCTCGGTATGATCCACAATGATGTACTCTATCTCTGAAGGATCGGTAACTTGCTTGATTTTATCGAGATACGTAGGCCAGAACTTGGCTTTTGACGTTTCGACAATGGTTTTTTTGTCAGCATTGATAAAATAGGAGTTGTATGTGGTGCCATACTTTGTCTCCATGACAATATCGAACGTGACCAGGCCTGGATCCAGGATTCCTATCCAGGTAACATCATCGGTAACAGGTAGAATTTTGTTATCTATCATATTGCGTATGTATGATCTTGTATTGGATTATGAAAAAACATGATGCATGAAAATGCTCTTAAGTATACATGGAAAAAATCCATAAAGTTCCTTCAGGACAATAGAGCGAATATAGCGGATTAATAGAGGTGCCCGTTGTTACTGCCACTAAAGAAAGTGAAAAAAATTGAAAATTCATTAACCTAATATTTTAAAAAGGGATAACATCATCATCGATTGACTCTGTTTCTTTATGACGAATTTCCTTGATCAGTTCTATACCTTCCGGAGTAAAGGAAAACAGGGTATCGGAAGAAAAGATACTGCTGAAATCCTGAGGCTTGAAAAAAGGAAGAAATTTTTGAGTGAATTCGTCAAGTCTTTTGAGATAGAACTGTGTATTTTCGTCCGGTATAGAGCTGTCCCACTCATCAGCAAGCCGTCCTTTATCGTAATTACTGCTCTGCATACCACTTCCTGAAACGTAGTAAGTTATTCTATCACCTTTATTTACAGAAAGTTTCTTTCTGAGAACAAGTTCATAGGTTATCGATCTGGCCCTTTTCCCTGATTCAATATCCAGAGAATATTGATCGATACTGCTTTTCAGCGTTTCAGTACGAGAAAAGTCCTCAATTGACCAATCGTGGTTAACAATCATGTTCTTGTATGATACGTAAAGGTCATGCAACCCCTCTATATCCTCTTCAAGAAGCTTTTCAAAGCCGCTACGAATAAAATCGCGCCCGAATTTTTCTCCACTACGGCTGATCAGAGAGGACCCTTTCAGTTTGAAGCTTCCGTCATAGCCGAGCAGGGCATAGTTTTTCTTCAGGTAAGAAATCATTTTTCTGAAACGACCGTCATAACCAATTGTAATTCCTTTGGGCATAACGGCTGAAACTTCATGAACAAGAGAGATTTCATGCTGTTCCGTTGTGATATGCGCAGGTGGAACAAAAAGAATTCCATCGGTATCAACTTCTATTACCTTGCAGCCGCGATGTTCGAATTCCTTTATCATTCGGCGTGCTATTTCCTGTCCAGTAGTTGTAACTCGATCGGCCTCCTCATAGTCGTTGAAAATACCTATACCGTAACCGAGATATCCGTACATCGCATTAATCAATATCTTGAACGAGGATTGCATTGCATCATAGTTATCCGCAACTGAAGTATTCCCTTTTTCCTTTTCCTGCTTTGCCTTGTTCTTGGCGTTGAAACGAAGATCTTTCAGGTCTGTAAGGATTTTCGGAAAAATCCTGCGCTCATCGCTTTTCGGGCAGATGTTATATGACAGCATGATCGAAGGATACAATGACTCTACATCGGCATAGACGACAGGACCGAGTATGCCTTTGAGAAAAACTTCAGTGAATCCACCCATATGCTGCTGGCCGATTTCCGGCTTCGGCAGTGAATGTTTCTCGTTGAGATATTCCCGGACAAGCAGGGCCTCTATCTTGGCCGCCGGCCCCATACGTGACGTTTGGGCATAGGTATAAGGCATCATTCTTGTCATGTAAAAATTGCTCCCAGAAAGCAGCGCTGCAATTTTTCTTGTTTCACGGACATCATCAAGTGCATATGCAATGAGACGATCCGGATTGTGGTCCCAGAGATCCGCAATTTCGTTGTACTGAACATATGTTCTGTCAGGTGAAGCAAAGCCAAAAAACTTGGCAGCAGTTTTCAGGCCGTAACCAGGCATTGAGCGTTTGGCAACATCGTAGTTCTGGACAAGAAAAAAGGTATCGATAACATGACGACCGGCAATATCGTAAAAGGGATAATCGATGGAACGTTCAGCAAAACGAATACTTGCCTGGTAGGTTCTCGGTACGGAGCCATCACGCCCAATTCGAAACTCAATACCGTGTAATTCACATCTTCTCTGGATATAAGGCAGGTCAAAACTGAAAATATTGTGGCCTTCTATGACATCCGGATCTTTCAACTGTATGATTTTAATCAATTCCAGAAGCAGCTCTTTTTCTGATGTATCTCTGGAATGAATAACCTGCTCCCAGCCACGATTATCCGAGAGAGAAATGATAATAATCGGGTCTTTACCTATTGAAACTTTGCTGTTCGTACTCTTTTCCGGCTTGAAATATGTTTCTATATCAAGTTGCATACGGTAGAGATCTTCGAAAACCATCCCTTTAAACAGGGTTTTGCCTGTCTGAAGAAGAAATTGAGTGACAGCGTCTCCTCTGCTGTAGGTCAGATTTCCTGAAAAACCACCGTCAGATTCATTTTCATTCGATGAACGCTCTGCAACATAATCAAGTGCACTTCTGCAGCTCTTCTGGTTTTTGAAAATGGCCAGAAACCGGTAGAAGTTGTTTCCCTGCAGCTTTATGAGCCAGAATTTTTCCTGGCCTGGTGTAACGAAACCATCAAGAAGCGATCGTTCCGACAAAAAAAAGAAAGGGAAAAAATCATCATCGCGGCTTGTTACAGAATCACCTTTTCTGATATAGAGCCTTACTTTGTTATCAGACAGCTGATGAATTCCGGTAACGAGCTCCTCACTGTCTTTGCCAAAAAGAAGGGCATTCTCATCAACTGCTGCATGGGCGTTATCGGTCATGATCTAGAGTAATTATATTACAAACCATACAAGTAGTGTTTCACGTGAAACACGCAAAAAAAGCTGTCCTAACGGCCGATTTTAACCATAAGAACAGATATATCTGCTGGAGTAACACCAAGAATTCTTGATGCTTGTCCGATAGTCGACGGTTTGTGTTTTGAAAGTTTTTCTTTCCCTTCGCTCGATAAACCTTTCAAACTGTTGTAACTGAAAGATGTTGGGATCCTGTGTGATTCAAGGCGTGATATTTTCTCTGCCGTCAGCCGCTCCCTTTTAATATAGCCTTCATACTTACAGTTGATTTCAACCTGTTCAAGAACAAGGGGGTCGTCAGTTACGGCTTGAATTTTCTTTGCTGCATCTTTGCAACAAGAAAGAATTGATTGTAAGGAGATCTCGGGACGTTTGATAAGGCTTGACAGCCTGGTGCTGCTTTTACCGGAACGGCTCGAATCAGCGCCAAGCATGGCTTGTATTTCATCCGGGCTGGCTGAAAGCGATGTTAACAACTCGTTAATTCGGTCAATGGAGGTTTTTTTTGCTGAGAGGCGCCTGCAGGACTCTTCGGAAAGCAAATTAAAAGAGCAGCCGTAATGCATAAGCCGTAAATCAGCATTATCCTGTCTGAGTATTATTCTGTGCTCAGCAGATGAGGTAAACATACGATACGGCTCGGTTGTTTCTTTTGTAATGAGGTCATCTATGAGAACGCCGATATACGCTTCAGAACGCTTCAGTATCAACGGATCCCGGTTAAAAATACGGAGTGACGCATTAATTCCGGCCATGATTCCCTGAGCGGCAGCTTCTTCATAACCCGAAGTGCCGTTTATCTGCCCTGCAAAGTAAAGGTTTCGCAAGAGCTTTGTTTCAAGAGTGGGATGAAGCTGATAAGGGTAAAAATAATCATACTCAATAGCATAGCCAGGCCGAATCATTACAGCATTTTCAAGTCCGGGAATTGAATGAAGCCCTTTGAGCTGGATGTCTTCGGGGAGAGAGGTCGAAAAGCCGTTTACATACATTTCGTTTGTATCGAAACCCTCCGGTTCAAGAAATATATGATGACTATTCTTTTCGCTGAAACGGTGAATTTTATCCTCTATTGAGGGACAGTAGCGGGGGCCGGTACCTTTAACCTTGCCCGTAAAGAGAGGAGACCTGTCAAAACCTGATTGGAGAATCCTGTGTGTTTCCTCGGTTGTCGCAGTCAGATAACAGTCAATCTGATGTTTCATGGAAAGATCAGAGGTGCTGAAAGAAAAAGGGGAAGGGATAGCATCGCCGGGCTGGGGGGTTACTTTTTTGTAATCAACGCTTCTCCTGTCAATTCTTGGCGGTGTCCCTGTTTTCAGGCGGCCATGTTTGAAGCCAAGGTCGGAAAGACATTGAGTGAGACCTGAAACGGGAGGTTCAGCAATGGTTCTTCCTCCCGGAAAGTGGTTCATGCCGATATGTATGAGTCCGTTAAGGAATGTGCCGCAAGCAAGAATAACCGATTTTGATGCGATCTTTCGGCCGGAACTGACAAAAACACCGGTGCAGGTGCCGTCAGCTGTAGTAATTCCTGTTACTGAATCCTGGAGCAGATCGATGTTATTTTCTTTTTCAACAACCTTTCGCATGTATATGGAATACCATGTGCGGTCGGCCTGTGCTCTGGGGGAATGCATGGCGGGGCCCTTGCTTCTGTTGAGCATTCTGAACTGGATTCCTGTACTGTCTATTGCTTTTGCCATTTCACCGCCAAGGGCGTCGATTTCTCTGGCAATCTGGCCTTTGGCCACACCTCCAATTGCCGGATTGCACGACATCCTTGCTACTGCAGAAAGATCGGATGTTACAAGCAGGCACTTCAGACCCATTCTTGCGCCTGCCAGAGCCGCCTCGCATCCGGCATGTCCTGCCCCCGCGACTATGATGTCGTACTGTCTCATTGCTGTATATGTTCCACGTGAAACATGTTCATTTTTATTCATAAGAGAGGTGCAAACATCTCGGAAAGATTCAACTCTCAATAGGCGGAGAGGCCTTATGTCTTTTTATAATAATGGTTTAGGTGATGTCTTGTTGTTGTTTGCACTGTATTTTGTTGTTGCTCGCGTTCGGCTGTCTTACGGGAACGCTGCCTTTGTGCTCTCCAGGCCTGTTTTTCTTCAGGGAGCCGTTAAAAACGTATTGCGCACCATGATTGCGTCGTTTTCCCGACCAGTCGGGATCGAAATCCTCATGTCCAGACTTTTCGGGACATTCCGGTCTTGAAGTTATATCCCGATACAATCGGGACTCATGACACTGTTGGCGCTGCCATTTATGCTTTTTACATGAATGCAAAGCTTGAGCAAAGAAAACCGACCGGGTATCTGGCAGGAATTATCGAAAGACATTGAAGTAAAAATTTATTATTTGTGTCGCATGATAAAAATTGTTATATAAATATATAGTTATATAAACTGCAGGGCATTTTTTCTCTGATAGAACAACATGCTGCCCTCATGGACATTACACTGTAAAAAGTACATAAATAAGCATTGCTTTGCAGGTTTAGTACTGAGAAGTGTTGTCGGGAAGGGTAACAGAGGTAGACGTTCTTGCCGAAAAGAGCCGGTTTGTTTTAGGCGGTGTTGAGACAATCCTTCAGATATACCTGTGTACCGCGCTTGCTCTGTACTATAACATGATACTAAAAAATCTTTTCCCTGGTAAAGGGACAAAAAAGGCAAAGCGGGCAATGTTTTGCACTGGGGAAATATGCATGTTTCCTGTGCATCTGCAGAAAAGTTAAGAGTTATCACTTAAGTTTCGGTCCCATCATTCCGCTAATCCATAATAACAAGAAGGAGATTAGAACTATGGTTAAACAAATTACCTCATGGCTGACTGTCGGCCTTATTTCTGCCTCGGCACTCTCCGGGTGCAATGCGCAGACGCCTGGAAAGCAGCAGGGTGCTGCACAGCAGAGTGCTGCTGAAACAGAGGAAGTCGATCCGAGAGGCGAGATTCTTGCGCTTTCGTGCGCTTCCTGCCACGGTACCGATGGTAAGAGCGTCGGAATAATGCCCGGCTTCTACGGGAAATCAGCGTCGTATCTGAAAACAGCGTTGATGGAATTTAAAAACGATGAGCGGTACTCTACGGTAATGGGGCGTCACGCCAAAGGATATACCGATGAGGAAATCGAGCTTATCGCTGAGTACTTTGGCAGCCTTGGTAAACAAAATTCAAAATAAGCGGGAGAAAGAACATGAGTCAGAAATTTACACGTAGAGATTTCAACAAGCTTTTCCTTGCCGGCGCAGCAGGTTCTACACTTGGTGTTTTTGGCGGTGCGACGCCTCTGCTTGCAAGCCAGAAACGCGTTGTTGTAA
>JANQFD010000157.1 GCA_028278005.1 Chlorobium sp.
GCTTCTGTGAGAAGAAGCTGTTTATGAAAAGGAATGGTCGTCTTGATGCCCACAACGATAAACTCGTCGAGTGCCCTCAGCATTCTCTGAATGGCCTCCTCTCTTGTATCGGCATGAACAATGAGTTTCGCGATCAACGAATCATAGTTTGAAGGTATCCTGTAGCTGGCATATCCATGAGAGTCGACGCGTACACCATGCCCGCCCGGGGTGTGGAATACCTGCAGGTCTCCGGGAGAGGGGCGGAATGCGTGCTTCGGATCCTCGGCATTGATTCGGCACTCGATGGAATGGCCTTTCGGGTTGAACGTCCGGTTCTCGATTTTTTCTCCCGCAGCGACAAGAATCTGTTCCTTGACAAGATCGACATCGTAGCGTTCTTCAGTAACAGGATGCTCAACCTGGATGCGGGTGTTCATTTCCATAAAATAGAAGTTTTGGTCACGATCGAGCAGGAACTCAATGGTCCCGGCCCCCTCATAGTTGATGGCTGCAGCGGCTGCGACAGCAGCGCTGCCCATGCTGTTCCGGAGCTCTTCATCGACAACAGGAGACGGAGTTTCCTCGATAAGTTTCTGGTGACGCCGCTGGATAGTGCAGTCGCGCTCACCAAGGTGCAGTGTGTTCCCGTGCTGGTCTGCAAGCACCTGTATCTCTACATGGCGTGGATTTTGAATGAACTTTTCAATATACACCCCGCTGTTGCCGAATGCCTGCTGAGCTTCGTTCTGGGCGGTTGCAAGTGCTTTATCCAGTTGTCCGGTTTCGCTGACAACCCTCATTCCCTTTCCTCCCCCGCCTGCGGTGGGTTTGATGATGATCGGGAACCCTATTTCCTCGGCAGTTTTCCGGGCTTCCCCGAAGTCCGAAATCAACCCTTCACTTCCCGGAACAACCGGTACACCGGCACTGAGAACGGTTTCCCTTGCCGTGTTCTTGTCTCCCATTTTTCGGATCATGTCAGCGCTGGGACCGATAAACTTGATCCCTGAAGAGCTGCATACTTCAGCAAAATCGGCGTTTTCAGCAAGGAATCCGTAGCCGGGGTGAATTGCATCGGCGTTGGTTATTTCTGCTGCTGCTATGATGCGGGGAATATTGAGATAGCTGTCTTTGCCCAGAGGAGGACCTATACAAACAGCTTCGTCAGCATATCGCACATGAAGGGAATCACTGTCTGCTGTTGAATAAACACCTACCGTGCTGATGCCCAGCTCACGGCAGGTTTGCATGACGCGCAAAGCGATTTCGCCGCGGTTTGCAATGAGTATTTTTTTAAACAACGTTATGGCTGATTTTATGGCTTGAGAAGGAAAAGCACCTGATCGTACTCGACGGGCTGGCCGTTTTCCACCAGAATCTCTACAATGGTTCCGGATAGATCCGACTCGATTTCATTCATGAGTTTCATCGCTTCGATAATGCAGAGAACCTGACCGCTGTCGACCTGGTCGTTGACGTTTATAAAAGCATCGGATTCAGGAGAAGGAGAACGGTAAAAGGTCCCGACGATCGGAGAACGAATTTCAATCAATCCATCGCTGACGGCTTTAGGCGATTCGCTCTCAGGGGCCTGGGATTGAACGGCCGGGCCGGGTGCGGCAACAGGTGATGGGGCGTCTGACGGAGCATAACCTCTGTTTTCTGCAGCCGGTTTCGCAGATGATCTTTTGAGCGTGATTTTAAAGTCGCCTTCTTCAATTGTAGCCTCATCGAGATCCGATTTGTTGATCATGTCGATGAGCTGCTGAATTTCTTCAAGGTTCATATTTATTTACTCCTAAATTGAGCGATTGTCGAACATGCCGGAGATACGAGCCCAGGGAACGCCGCTGTATCCCGACAATCGGGATTCCAACAAATGCGGCTCTTTATCAGTCTTCACTGTCACCCGGCAGGTTAGGTAACTGCACTATAAAGTATAGTATAGCGGATTGTTTTTAATAAACTTTAAAATTATTGAACATCCCGGCTTGCCGGGGCGCTTGGTTCAGGTCACTTTTTGTTTGACACAGCATTCCGAGTATCGACGGACGGTTATTTTTTCACTCTTTCGATGTAGTCCCCGCTTCGTGTATCGACACGGACGACACTGCCGGTCTGGATAAACATGGGAACGTTGATTTCCGCGCCGGTTTCAAGAATTGCCGGCTTCGTTCCGCTTGTGGCCCGGTCATCTTTTGTCGCAGGGCTGGTTTCAGTGATCTCCAGTTCCGCAAAGGTAGATAATTCGGCTTCGAGAATGGAGCCATCGTCCGCAAAAACAATGTCAACGGTCATACCTTCCTTGATAAAGCGTGCCGGGTCACCGATGATTTGCCTTGCTATATGTATCTGGTCGAACGTTTCGGAGTCCATCATGACAAAGTCATCTCCATCCCTGTAAAGGTACTGATATTGTTTTCTCTCGGTCACGATAAGGTCGACGGACTCACTTGCGCTGAAACGGTACTCTACATTGCGGCCGGTTTTGAGGTTTTTCATACCTGCCTGGTAGAAAGCTCTCAGATTGCCCGGTGTCCGGTGAACCAGGTTTTCGATGCGGTGCGGCTCGCCCCTGAAACGGATAATCGAACCTTTTGATATATTACTGATTGAGGTCATAAGAAGCGAAAAAAAGCGGAATTTCCGTTTGTAACTGCTTATTGCTACGCAAAGACCTTAATATAATACAGCGCCTTGTGATTAGCAATCAACGAACCTGTACATACGTAACCGTTGCGAAAAACCGATTGCATGTTTGTTAAGTACTGGTTAAATTAACTTTCAATGAAGTGTAAGCGCATTATCTCTGTTTTTTCCTCCAACAAAAAAACAACAACCTATGTCAAAAGCCGAATTAGTAGAAAAGATCGCATCTCAGGCCGGATTAACCAAAGCCGATGCGGAAAGAGCTGTTAATGCCTTTGTAAATGTTGTGACAGCCGGTTTGAAAGCAGGTGAGGATATCACACTTGTAGGTTTTGGGACATTTACAACGGGTGAAAGGGCTGCGCGGCAGGGCCGTAATCCCCAGACAGGCGAAACAATTTCCATTTCAGCAAAGAAAGTTGTCAAGTTCAAGCCCGGCAAGGCGTTGAGAGAAGATGTGGCCTGAGAAGTCTATTCATGCATCTTTTCTTTTTCAGCTTTTTAAGTCCATCCTCCAAAAGGATGGGCTTTTTTTATAAACTATGCTTCTGATTTCTATGACAAGTAAAGTAGTTCTTGATTTTGAAAAACCGCTGTTCGAGCTCGAGGAAAAGCTTCATGAGATGCGGGTTTGTCTGAAGAAAAGTTCAGGTGAGCATAATGTTGCTGAAACCGAAGGATTGAACCGGGAGATAGAGGTTCTTGAATCGAAGGTCGACGCACTTCGCCATTCGATCTACCAGAATCTTACCAGATGGCAGAAAGTACAGCTTGCCCGTCATCCGGAAAGGCCCTATTCCCTGGATTATGTCTATTCGATGATGCAGGATTTCGTGGAGCTTTCAGGCGACCGCCACTATCGCGATGACAAGGCGATAGTTGGGGGGTTTGCCAGATTGGAGGACAATGCTTCCGGGTTTGCGCAAACCGTTATGGTCATAGGGCATCAGAAAGGCCGGGAT
Source organism: Chlorobium sp. (assembly GCA_028278005.1). Classification (GTDB taxonomy): domain Bacteria; phylum Bacteroidota; class Chlorobiia; order Chlorobiales; family Chlorobiaceae; genus Prosthecochloris. The sequence goes on from JANQFD010000157.1 coordinate 3,594, forward strand.
ACAAAATCCAACCTGTACAGGAACTTCGGTATGGCTCAGCCGGAAGGATACCGGAAAGCATTGCGGCTGATGAAGCTTGCGGAAAAATTCAACAAGCCGGTTATCACCCTGATCGACACTCCCGGAGCATTTCCCGGAATCGAGGCCGAAGAGATGGGTCAGGCAGAGGCTATAGCGAGGAATCTTTTTGAGATGGCAGGGCTTCATGTACCGGTTATCTGCGTAATCATAGGTGAGGGGGCCAGCGGAGGTGCTATTGGCATAGGCCTGGGAGACAGAATCCTGATGACTGAAAATTCATGGTACTCGGTTATTTCTCCTGAAAGCTGCTCATCGATTCTGTGGCGAAGCTGGAAATTCAAGGAACAGGCCGCCGAGGCACTGAGGCTGACTGCCGAAGACCTGCTCGATCAGGGTATCATAGACCGCATTATCCCGGAACCTCTCGGGGGCGCACACCACGACCCGGAGAGCATGGCAGCCACGCTTAAATCCGTGCTTGTCGATGAGTTGCGCCAGCTTCTCGGGAAGAATACCGAAGACCTTGTCAGTCAAAGGATAGAAAAGTTCGCCGGTATGGGTGTCTGGAACGAGGAAGGACAGGAGTAAGGTCAAAAGGTAAAAATCAAAAGTCAAAGAAGGGACGGGAACCCCGGAGGTGTATGTCGGTGTGAAGACGAATACAACCGGTAGTTTTCAGTAGTCAATTGGCAGAACGTGAATAAAGCAGAAAGCCGGCATGATGCCGGCTTTCTTTTTGCATTGCTTCCCTGAAGCAAGGAGCATTACTTGATCGTCCAGGTGCTCGGACCTTCGAGAAGTTCCTCGAGGGTACCTTCGCCGCCGGCCTGTGCCTGATCTATCTGTGCATCGAGAGCCTCTTCGTAGGTGAAGCGGTCCTCAACGTAGAAGAT
>JANQFD010000025.1 GCA_028278005.1 Chlorobium sp.
CCGCCGTCACCCCTCTGTGTTTCTGAAAGTACATCCACCTCTTCAAGCCTGACATGCTCATAACGCGCCACGATCATCTGGGCGATCCTGTCACCATGCCTTATTGTAAAAGGCTCCTTTCCGTAGTTGACAAGAATGACCTTGATCTCCCCCCGGTAATCAGCATCGATGGTAGCCGGAGTATTCGGCAGAGAAATCAGGTGTTTAAGCGCCAAACCACTACGGGGCCGTAGTTGTGCCTCATAGCCCGGGGGCAGTTCTATACAAATCCCGGTCGGCACAAGCCGTGTTGTAAAAGGGGCAATGGTTACGGGTTCATCTATACAGGCCGCCAGGTCCATTCCTGCAGCGTGAGCAGTAGCATAATGCGGCAGAACGGCCTTTTGGTTTAAACGAACAATTTTTACTTTTAGCATCAGATCGTTGTTATATGCCGGGAATTGCAGACGTGGACAGAAATATATGGAAAACAAAGATACAGATAAAGTTTACGCACTTGCATTCGGCGCGCATCCTGACGATGTCGAGCTTTCCTGTGGAGCAACACTCCTTTCTATAATCGATGAAGGAAAACCGGTTGCAGTATGCGACCTGACCCAGGGTGAAATGGGAACACTCGGCACTCCCGAAACAAGAAAGGCCGAGTCTGTTCTGGCTTCGAGAGTAATGGGGTACCATAAACGCATCACCCTTGATCTCGGTGATGCAAAAATCCAATACAGTGACGCCACACTCAGAGAACTTGTAGGGATTATACGGCATTTTCAACCTGATGTCGTATTCACAAATCCGCCCGACGAAAGACACCCCGATCACATGAAAGCCTCGCGTCTTGTTTATGACGCAGTATTCTACGCCGGACTGAAAAAAATCAGCACGGAACGTGACGGAAGACGACAAGAGCCGTTCAGACCCCGCCACCTGCTGTATTATATGCAGTTCAAGCATTTTGACCCTGCCGTCATTGTCGATGTAACAACAACTTTTGAACGATCGAGAAAGGGAATCCTTGCTTTCAGCTCACAGTTCTACCAGGAAAACTCGGATAAAGAACCGGAGACTCTTATCCAGAGAAAAGAGTTCCTCAGCGGACTCGAAGCGCGCGCAAGGTATCTCGGAGAACAGATTGGCACCAGGTATGGAGAAGGCTTTACCCTTCCGGGGCCTTTAGGGGTTGCGTCATTCAGCTCCCTCTTTCCGTCAGGGTGAGCAATGCCACCCTTCCATAAGCCGCAAGATCAATGGTAATAGCTTCTTGCCTTGTCACTGCCCCTTAGGTATTTATCGACATGCAGAGCTGCAAGGCAGCCCTCCGAGGCAACGATAATTGCCTGCTTTATCTCTTTGCATAAAACATCGCCTGCAGCAAATACACCCGGCACCGAAGTCGAGAAATCCTTGTCTACCCTGAGACAGCCCGGCTCACAAAGTTCAAGCTGTCCTCCGGCATAGTCAATAACAGGCGATGAACCTGTCAGATAAAGAAAGACACCATCGACATCGATCTCTGTATCCTCACCCGAGATACTCAACGATTCCACAGTTGCGTTGCCGTTAATCGATCTGATTCGTTTGTCATACAACACCTCAATATTCGGAAGGTTCGACAGGCTCCCGACCAGGTCGGGAGAAGCATTGAATGTTGAGGCCGGACAGAGCAGATAAACCTTTCCGGCAAAACGTGAAAGAACTTTTGCCTCCTCTACCGCTTCACCCGTCCGTCCTGCAACGGCAACAACCTGTCCTTTGTAAAATGCAGCGTCGCACGTCGCACAATAACTGACCCCGGCCCCGAGAAGCTCCTTTTCCCCCTGTATCATGCTGCTCTTCCCCATGGACCCCGTGGCAAGAATAAGCGCTTTTGTCGTGAATACCTTCCCGCTTGCCGTAAAAACCTTTTTTTCACTCTCTTTCAGATCAAGCCCGGTAACTTTCTCCCTGAGAAACCGGGCCCCGAAGGATGCTGCCTGCTGCTTCATCGACTCCAACAGTTCAATACCGGAAATATCGGAAGGCGCACCGGGATAATTGGCGATTACATGCGCCATACCGAGAGCCCCGGCATGAGGATCTTTATCGAGTACGATCGTCTGCAGGTCTGCCCTTGCAGTATAGATTGCAGCGGATGCTCCTGCCGGACCTCCTCCAACAATCACCACATCATAGTGTTCCATATCCACCTGTTGCCAGATTTTGTTTATTGTAACCTGAATAATAGATGAGAGTCCGAAAACCCCAAGCGATGCCGCACAGTTCTATTGTTAGCCCACTGCCGACTGATTCCCTCCCGTACTCCCTCTTTTTTTATTCCTTTGGTGAATTATTCAGGCTAAGAGTATCTTTCTCTACGTTCAGATAAAATATCCTTTACCTGCAAAAAATACAGGTCATGCAAAAAACATTTGTTTCTTTTTTATTCTTTTTCGTTCTGATTACAACGCTATCAGGTTGCAGCAATAATCCACAGACACATCGTTCCGATCACATCAGCATCGGTATTGACGGTGATTTCGATCATCTGAATCCGTTGCTCATTCAACTTTCCCTGTCAAGGGAGGTCTGCACCCTGATATTTCCTTCCCTGGCGAAACCAACGTACGATTCAGAAAAAGGAACCATAACATTCCAACCCAACACCGCAGAAACATGGGAGTTCAGTGAGAACGGCAGAAAAGCGGTATTCCACCTCCGAAAGGATGCGGTTTGGGAAGACGGCAAACCGGTAACTTCGCATGATTTCAAATTCTCTTACCGGCTTTATGCCAACCCGAAAATAGCCAGCACACGCCAGCACTACCTGACTGATCTCCTGCTGCACGACAACGGCAGTATAGATTTCGAAAACAGCGTCGAAACACCCGATGACCATACACTTGTTCTCAATTTCAACAAACCCATGGCTCCGGCCATCATCCTCGACCATTTTAACGACCTCATGCCGGTTGCGAAACATATATTCAAATCCATTCCACCTGAAGAGATTCGCATGAGAGATGCCGAAACGCCCATTCTCGGTGCAGGCCCCTTCAAGGTCAGGGAGTGGTCACGTCAACAAAGGCTTGTTCTTGAATCGAATGGAACATCGGTACTGCCTCATCCAGCAGTAATTTCAACGATGAGCTTCATCATCGCACCCGAATACACCACGCGTCTTGCAATGCTTAAATCCGGGCAGCTCGATGCAATGATATCGGCAGGCGGTCTCGCTCCCAAAGATATTCCCGAGCTTAACCGGACAAGTCCGGAACTGACGATAAAACCGGTTAAAAACCGCTATTTCGACAGCATAGTATGGCTTGCTATTGATGGCACGCTGTACAGAAAAAGTAAAGAGATCAAACCAAACGTCTTCTTCGGTGACAAAAAAGTCCGGCAGGCAATGACATACGCCATAGACCGACAGGCCATCATCGACGGATTTATGGGGCCTGAGCATGCAACCATTGTCAATACCTCTCTTTCCCCTGCCTACGAGACTCTCACAAACCGTGCACTCTCCCCCTACACGTACGACCCGCAAAAGGCACAATCACTGCTCAGGGAAGCCGGCTGGATACCCGGACCTGACGGCATCATGCAGAAAAACGGGACGAGGTTTTCTTTTACCCTCGCTGCGCCGGCAGGGAATCCCCGCCGGAATTATGCCGCAACGATCATTCAGCAGAATCTTCGGGAAATTGGCATTGCATGCGAGCTGAAAATCGACGAGAAACTTGTTTTCAATAAAAATCAGAACGAGTTTCGATACGATGCGGCGCTTTCCGGACTGGCAGCTGAAACCCTGCCTTTCCAGCTGATAATATGGGGCTCGGATTTCGAGAACCGCCCATTTAATTCTTCTGCATTCCAGAACGAAGCACTGGATAGTGTAACCAGCCTGCTCAGTACCCCTCTTCCTGAAAGTGAGAGCCTTGCATTATGGAAACAATACCAGAAAATACTCCATGAAGAACAGCCGAGAACCTTTCTGTATTACTACGATGAACTTGAAGTATTCAACAAACGGGTAAAAAATGTCGAGGTCAACCTCCTTTCAACGCTCTACAACGCCTACGAATGGAAACTGCAGTAGCTCTCCTGTCTGCATTTGGGCCTACAGCCATTTTTGCTATATTGGTTGACTTTTTTTCCTGATGCACCTATAGACGCTACATGGCCAAAAATCACGAACATGCCTCGATATACACCCGAACAGCTTGAAAAAAGAAATGCCTCGGTCTGGACAAAAGTACAGGGCATTCTTGCCCCTATCCAGTTTGTCATCTTCATTGCAGGCCTTGCTGTAACCCTCATGTACAAGACGGGAACCGGCATCGACGATTTCGTCTGGGTAACCATATTCGTCGTACTGAAAACGCTTATCTTTCTCCTGATATTTATTACAGGCGCATTTTTCGAAAAGGATGTTTTCGACGAATATGTCTTTGCGCCTGAATTTTTCTGGGAAGATGTAGGCAGCACCATAGCTATTGTCGTTCATCTCTCTTACTTTGTGCTCTTTTATATGGGCCTGGATGAAAATATACTGATCTGGACGGCGCTCCTCGCCTACCTCAGCTATCTGGTCAACGCGGCCCAGTTTCTGCTCCGTCTGATCATTGAAAAACGACATGCAAGACAAAACCAACGTACTGTCGGCACAACCTGAAGGAAGTCGATACTGTGATGAAATCCAAAGCAATTGTATTTACCGGCGTTCGTCAGATAGAAGTAAAAAACGTTACGCTCAAACCTGTTACAACTACCGATGTACAGATTGAAACGTACTGGTCTTCTATCAGTACCGGGACTGAAAAAATGGCCTTCGAGGGCCTGATCCCTTCTCCGCCCTTTATTTTTCCTTTTATTCCCGGATACGAAACCGTGGGCAAAATCACAAAGGTCGGCGCTCATGTCAACGAAAATCTCATCGGCAAATATGCATATATAGCAGGCTCTTTCGGTTACGAAGATGTCAATGCGGCTTTTGGCGGCGCGTCACAGTTCGTGGTCTGCCCTGTAGAAAGCATTACGGTACTTGAAGGCATCGACGACCCAAAATGCGGCATTGCTCTGCCGCTTGGCGCAACCGCTCTTCACTTCATGGACCTCGCGGAGATAACCGGCAAAAAAGTGCTTGTGCTCGGACAGGGTGCCGTGGGCATTCTTGCCGTTCAACTTGCAAAGCATATGGGGGCATCTCTTGTTGCAGCCACAGAGCCTTACCAGAACCGCCTGAACTACTCTTCTGCCGACCTGAAAGTAAATCCTTCCACTCAGGATGTTTCCGCTGCACTTGCCGGAAATGAATTTGACATTCTGATAGACAGCACCGGTGTCATGTCAGCAATTGAAACCGGTCTACGTTTTCTGAAGTTTCACGGGAAAGTGATCTTCGGCGGCTATTATCAGCGAATGAATATCGATTACTCACAGGCATTCGAAAAGGAGTTGTCGTTTGTCGCTGCACGCCAATGGGCCAAAGGCGACCTGCTCAGGGTCAAGGAACTCATCAAAGACAACAAGCTGCAAGCCCGGAAAATATTCACGCACAGCCGCTCTGTCAATACCGATCTTACCGAAGCCTATCACCAGGCATTTAATAATCCTGATTGCCTGAAAATGGTGCTTAACTGGAAAGAGAACGCATAACTTCTGCCCGAGGCACTGCACCAGGAAAGATTGCTAACAAAAGCTTCATGACACCACGCACAATTGCCATTTACGGAAAAGGAGGTATCGGTAAAAGTTTCACGACAACCAACCTCAGCGCAACATTTGCCCTCATGGGAAAAAAGGTACTGCAGCTGGGATGTGATCCGAAACACGATTCAACGACCTCACTGTTTGGAGGAGTATCCCTGCCTACCGTTACCGAGGTGTTTGCCGAAAAAAATAACCGCAGTGAAGAGATAACAATCAGCGATATTGTTTTCAGAAGAGATCTGGAGGATTTTCCACAACCGATTTACGGTGTGGAACTCGGCGGCCCTCAGGTTGGCAGAGGGTGCGGCGGCAGAGGTATCATTTCCGGTTTCGACGTGCTTGAAAAGCTCGGCCTTTTCTCGTGGGATCTTGATATAATTCTGATGGATTTTCTTGGCGACGTCGTTTGCGGCGGTTTCGCAACCCCCCTTGCCCGCTCCCTTAGTGAAGAGGTGATTCTGCTTACAACAAATGACCGCCAGTCAATTTTCACAGCCAACAATATCTGCCAGGCAAACAACTATTTTAAAACCGTCGGCGGACAGTCGAAACTTCTCGGCCTTATCATCAACCGGGATGATGGAAGTGGTACCGCAGAAAAATACGCTGCAGAAGCCGGCATCAATATTCTGATGAAACTGCCTTACAGTCCGGAGGCAAGACAGAGAGACGACAGTTTCGGCTTCGCCGTCAAAGTACCGGAAATCGGTGATAAATTCCGCAAACTTGCTACCGACATCCTTGAAAGAAATATCACTCCCTGTAAAGCAGCCGGACTTGATTTTCATACATTCGTCCGACTTTTCGGAGAGGTGAACGAAGCCCATCCGACACCGGCATCCGCAGATGAGTTAACCGGAAAAAAGTCGCAAAAAAAACACCGCTCACCCATAAATAAGACAAACGGCCCCGGCACCTCTGAAAGTGAAAAACTGTTTACCCTCGTTGAGCAACTGCCGGTATCCGAGCGGGAAATCTACCGTCTGGTCGAGGTTGATAAAAAGAGCATCGCTGAGGCCGCTCGGGTGAAGGGCATCAGCGAACCGGAAGCTCAAGCATTGCTTTCTTCCGCAAGATCCCGACTCAGAAAACTGTTCTTCTCCATCTGACAGCGACAAGCAACCAGTCAGCAGTCTTCAATCGGCAGTCGGCAAGATTTTTCACAAACTCGTCACTTGTTATGCGTCACTTGTCACTTCTTTACACTTTCGCCCGCTTGGCCGCCTTGGCCCTCTGATTCGAATCAAGAATCCTTTTCCTGATCCTTATATTTTCCGGTGTCACCTCGACAAGCTCGTCATCGTTGATGAAATCAAGCGCCTGTTCAAGAGTCAGAATTTTCGGCGGTGTGAGACGAATTGCATCGTCTGCGCCTGAAGATCGCATATTGGTGAGTTTCTTGGTCTTGCAGACATTCAGGGTTATATCAAACTCTCTGGTCGACTCGCCAACCACCATACCTTCGTAAACCTTGACGTTCGGTCCTATAAAAAAGATACCGCGGTCTTCGAGTCCCGCTATTGCATAGGAAACCGACTGCCCGTTTTCACCGCTGACAAGCGCGCCGGTCTCTCTTGCAGGGAGTTTCCCCCTGAAAGGCTGGTAATTGTGAAATACGTGGGATAGAATCCCTTCACCTTTCGTATCGGTGGTAAATTCCTGGCTGTATCCTATCAGCCCCCTTGTCGGAATCTCAAATTCAAGCCTGATCATGCCGCCCCTGAGTGTTTCCATATGCTTCATTTCAGCCTTACGGCGCCCCATCTTTTCGATGACAACCCCGTTATATTCATCAGGAACATCGATCGTGACATGTTCTACCGGTTCGAGCAGCGTTCCGTCTTCTGCAGTACGGGTTATCACCTGAGGACGTGAAATGGCCAGTTCGAACCCTTCGCGGCGCATATTTTCGATCAGCACGGAAAGATGCAGTTCTCCCCGGCCCGAAACACGAAACGTGTCAGCGCTGTCCGTTTCCTCCACACGCAGGGCAACGTTGGTCATCACCTCTTTCATGAGCCGGTCGCGTATCTTGCGGCTGGTAACCTCCTTGCCCTCCAATCCGGCAAAAGGCGAATCGTTTACCGAAAAAAGCATGGAAAGTGTCGGTTTGCTGATTTCGAACGACTCGATCGCTTCCGGTTTTGCTTCCGAAGCAAGCGTCTGACCGACGTTTACCTCGGTTATGCCCGAAACAGCTATGATATCACCTGACGCGGCTTCTTTAACTTCGACACGTCGAGTCATATCGAAAGTAAAAAGTTTTGCAACGCTGCCTTTTCCAACCTGTCCTTCATCCGTCACGACTGCAAGCGAATCACCGGGATGAACTTTTCCCCTGTGAATCCTCCCGATGGCTATCTTGCCCAGGTAGTCACTGTAATCAAGCGTGGTCACCAGCATCTGGAAACCATCCTTGTCGTTACTTTCAGGCGGCGGTATTTCCTTGACAATCATATCGAGAAGCAGGCTCATATCTCCATCCTTGTCTGCCATGGCTCTTTTGGCAATACCAAATTTTGCCGAAGTGAAGAGGTAAGGAAACTCCAGTTGCTCTTCATCAGCTCCTAAAGCAATAAAGAGATCGAGCACCTGATCATGTACTTTGTCCGGATCTGCCTGAGGACGATCGATCTTGTTAATGACAACAACCGGCCTGAGCTTCAACTCAAGCGCTTTACGAAGAACGAATTTCGTCTGCGGCATCGGCCCTTCAAATGCATCGACAAGCAGCAGTACACCGTCAACCATTTTCAGGATTCGCTCGACTTCACCCCCGAAATCCGCATGACCCGGAGTATCGACAATATTTATTTTACAGCCTTTATAAACCGTTGCAGCATTCTTGGATAATATGGTAATCCCCCGCTCCCTCTCCTGCGGATTGGAGTCAAGGACACGGGCATCAACCTGTTGATTTTCCCTGAAAACACCCGTGTGACTAAAAATTGCATCGACAAGCGTTGTCTTTCCGTGGTCAACATGAGCGATGATGGCGATATTGCGAATATTCTTTTCTTTACTCATCTTTTTCGAAGCAAATAGTTATATTTTATTCCGATCCGGGCGAATATACACTTTTTTTCAGGACTATACAGTTGATCCTCCTCGAACAGTAAGTCAGTGACCTTCGAACGGAATTTTCAATGAATGCTTTCAGAGCACCGGTTGATACCCCGCACTTTTTCTATGGACAATACACTACTTAACAATACACTGCTCACCGTACTGACCTATTTCGTATCGCTGATGTACGTAATTTCACTGGGATTTTACGGGGCCGATTTTTTCAAAGGGCTTGCTTTTGCAAAAACATACAAGCACCCTGTGCTGATTGTGACCATTATCACACATATAGCGTTCCTTGGCTTTCTTACCGCACCTGAAGGATACATAATCAGCTTCTCCAGCTCCATGCTTATGAGCATGGTCGCACTGACGCTTACTGTTGTCTACATGTTTATCGAGTTCTCGACAAAAACCGATAAAACAGGTTTTTTCATCCTTTCGTTTTCCGCAGGCGCAGAAATTCTCGCATCGATTCTCCTGCTGACTTCCGAAGCAAACGGGCCGGCATACAGCGGACTCGGCATAGGCATCCACCTGCTTGCAGCGATATTCAGCTTCAGCGCTATCGCCATAGCCGGTCTCTACAGCTTTCTCTACCTTCTCCTGTTCCGCCAGATAAAGAACAACAAATTCGGCTTTCTGTTCGAAAACCTGCCCAACCTGGAAGTACTTGAACAGCTTATAAAACATGCGGTTGTGTTCGGTTTTCTTTTCCTCAGCATAACACTTCTCGCCGGAATCATCGGCTCGATTCAGACTTCAGAAGTAATAAACCTTTTCGAAACCAGATTGCTCGCACTGGTAGTCATCTGGCTGTTCTACGGTGCCAGCCTTTTTATCAAAAAACTCTTCGGCTGGGACACAATTCACATGGCATATCTCCTCATCTTTCTTTTTGTCCTAACCAGCACATTGATTATGCTGATGAGTATTTTTTCGCCAACGTTCCACAGCATAAGCTTTTAGCGGCGCACTTGAGATTTGATATTCTGAACGCTTTGCGCTATATTTCGTTTCATTGTCTTTTATCAGTAAAGGGTAGATCGGATCGCTTTCAGGCAAGCCACTAAACCATTTATATCATGAACATTATTTCAGTTGGTGTAAATCATAAAACAGCACCTATTGAAATCCGTGAAAGAGTATCCCTTTCAGAAGTTCAAGCAAAGGAGTTTCTGAGAAACCTGATTGACGACGGCATAGCCCAGGAAGCAATGGTGCTTTCGACCTGCAACAGGACGGAGCTGTATGTCGTCCCCGGAATGCCTGAAGTTGACGGACGCTACCTGAAAGAATATCTCATCGCCTACAGGGAAGCACAGGGCCAGGTTCGCCCTGAACATTTCTTCAATCGTTTTTACTGTAATACGGCACGGCATCTCTTTGAGGTGGCAAGCGCCATCGACTCACTGATCCTTGGCGAAGGCCAGATACTCGGGCAGGTCAAGGATGGCTACAGGATAGCTGTCGAGGTTCAATCAGCAGGCATTCTTCTCACACGCCTGTGCCACACGGCTTTC
>JANQFD010000057.1 GCA_028278005.1 Chlorobium sp.
GAACTCTTTAGGCAGGCGGATGGCCTGGCTTCGACCGGACATGAATATTTTTGCGGTTACAGGCATATGACAAATATAAAATGTTGATCGGTATATATCAAGGTATATACCGGAATGTTGATCAATTTGTTCCTCATTCATCGGTTTGTAAGTTCAGCAAGTCTGTTGTAGTGCAGACTTTTTTGTTTCTGCCTGTTTTTGATTCTCCCAGGAGAAATGGCAGGAGCAATACTTTTTCTGCATGGGGTGCATTGTCACAAATTCTTCTGGTAGATTTTGAGATTAGTCAACCCGGCTTTCGTATTTCAGTTTTTTTGCCCGCGTTCATTCACAGGTGCTGCGCGATTCCTTAAGGAGGGTTAAAAAAGCGTTGTACTAAGATCGTATATTTTAGTGAATATTTCGCATTAAAATGGTATATTTTGTTGTGTGTTTTTCTGAAACTGTAAAAAGAACAGCTAATGTTTCACCGAAAAGCAGTGGAAGATCTTCAGTCATGGTACAACGGAAAAAACCGAAAACCGTTGGTCATCCGTGGTGCCCGGCAAGTGGGGAAAACCACTGCTGTTCGTCTTGCAGCCGAAAGTTTATCGGTTCCTCTTGTTGAGATTAATCTTGAACGGCATCCAGATCTGGAACCGTTGTTCCGTTCTTATCGGGTTGAAGATCTCCTTTTTTCGATATCTCTTATCACTGGTCAGGAAATTACTCGAAGCAGTCGTGCTATTCTTTTTTTTGACGAGGCGCAGGCAATTCCCGCGACGTATTCATGTCTGCGCTATTTCCATGAAGATATGCCGGAGCTGGCGGTTGTGCTGACCGGATCATTGCTTGACCAGGCTCTGCATGACTATCAGTTCCCCTATCCGGTAGGTCGTGTTGAACAATACTTTATGAGCCCGTTCACATTCATGGAGTTTTTAACTGCCACAGAGGAACGAAAGGCGATAGATGTTCTGGAACAACTGACATGGAAAAACGTTCATCTTCTTTCGGATCAGGTGCATGGCTATTTGCTTTCAACGGTGCGACGATATACGCTGACCGGCGGTATGCCTTATTGCATACAGATTGCCGTTGACAATCAGTTTATACATGCGGAAATTGTCCGGCATCAGGCACAGCTTATCCAGGCCTACAAGGACGATTTCTCCAAATATAGCGGGTCACAAACAGCCTTGAAGCTCGGCGCTTTTTTTGATGCGCTTCTCAGTCAGGTCGGTCTTCAGTTTTCCCATAAGCAGGCCAATGAGATTGCGTCTTCAACCAGTGGTGACAACCGGCAGTTGAATGCAGCTATTGAGCGTTTTGTAGAAGCCCGGTTGTTTTTCCGGGTTGTGCATACCAGCGCCAACCATATTCCACTGGGTGCTGATGTAAAAATCAGGATAAGCAAGTTTTTGTTTATCGATACCGGTTTACTGCTTGCAGCACAGGGAATTCCGGTACAACAGATTATGAATTCACCATTGGAATTGACAAACCGGGGTGTCATTTCCGAGCAGTTTGTCGGTCAGCAATTGCTTGGTGCAAAACCGGGATATGTTGCTCCTTCATTGTATTACTGGCACCCCCCCAAAGCGGAAGGGCAGGCTGAGATCGATTTTCTGTATGAACATGATAATCGAATCTATCCGGTAGAGGTCAAATCAGGCAGTCGTGGGTCGATCAAATCCATACATTCATATGTCATAAAAAAACAAGCTGATTGCGCAATACGGATCAGTTCTGCAAAGCCGTCGATCGACAATCTTGTCGCTAAAGTGCGCGGTCAGGAGCGGGCATTCAGGCTGTTGAATCTTCCCTTTTATCTTCTTAATCATCTTGACCGAATGTTGGCTTTTCCTGCTACAGAAGTGTAGTTTCGGATTAAGGGGACGTTTTGTTTCAGATGCTCTCGATATTAATCGGGGCCGGTGGCTGACAACAGCAAACCCGACGGTAGAGCATTGGACCGGCGCGTTGAAATCGCGATCGATAAATAATGTTTGTTACGTGATGGTTTGGGGTTCTCAAAACCATTTTTAAAAAGCTTGGAACCGGTCCCGAACAGTTTGGAGAGCCACTCAGGCATGGACTGAAAGGGTTAAGAAAGCTGCGGACAGGCGAGTATCGCACTGTGTACAGGATTGAAAAGCAGGTTGTCCGGGTGCTGGTTTTAAAGGTTGGGATACGACGAGACGGCCAAGTGTACAAGGAGATGCGGCAACGGTTACAGAAAGCCGGGGATTGATTCGGGATGTGGTATCTGTTCATTTGCTTCTGGATTCGATTCAGTGTACAGTCAATCCAGCAGGTTCTTGTAAATGCTGCCGTCTTTCATGATCAAGAGTAACTGCTCCTCGAAATTCGAGAGGATTGAAGCATCCTGGAGAGGGTTGTCTCTGACAATAAGCATATCGGCCATCGCTCCTTCCCTGATCACGCCGAGGTCGCCGGAATAGGGATAGAGTTTGCCGCACATCCGCAGTGCCTGCCCACCGTTCGATGTTGCGTGGCGGAGAATCTCGATCGGCGGGAAAAAGCGTGACCTGTAGACGAACTCCAGGTGCTGGTCGTCCATGTTGCCGAAGCAGTCGGTTCCGAAAAGGACTTTCGCGTTATACCGGCGGAAAAGTTCAAAGGTCTTTTCAAGCCCTTCCGCTACAGGTGCGAGTTTTTTCCTTTCTGCTTCGCCCCATCCTTCCGGCGGATGGAGGAACACGACTGTTTGCGGCGACCACCACACCTCCTTTTCCACGCCGAGGCTCACGGCCCGCTCGTTCATGATGCTTGCGTGCTCGATCGACATGACGCCGTTCTCGATATCGCGTATGGCCGATTCGGCGGTATAGGCATGGGAAGCGACATAGGTGCCCCAGCTTTCGGCAACCTCTACAGCAGCCCTGACTTCTTCGGGCGTGTACTGCAGGGTGTGGATCGGGTCGGCTTTCGATATGATGCCGCCGCACGAGGCGATCTTGATCTGTTTCGCTCCCTGGCGGAGG
>JANQFD010000058.1 GCA_028278005.1 Chlorobium sp.
TAATCGGCTATGTCGAATGTCTCAAACTCGCTCTTCATTTTGTCTCCTTGATTTCCTTGGCTAATTTTTTTACGTACTTGATATCTTTTTGTTGAGTGGATTTGCTGCCTCCACCCAACAGGAAATAAATGGTGGCTCCTGTTCGAGTGTAGTATACTCGGTAACCTGCTCCGACATGGATACGCATTTCCGATACGCCTTCGCCGACTGGCTCGCAATCACCGAAGTTTCCATGCATCGCACTTCGAAGTCTTGCCAGGATTCTTGCTTTTGCTTTCTGGTCTGAAAGGTTGGAGAGCCATCGGTCAAATTCGTTTGATCGAATGAAAGTATTCATCTTCTCCTACTTATTGTATCTAATTGGATACTATTTTGCAAGTTTTTCAGGTTACCTCGAAAGATCGCTCAACAGTTTCTCCTGAATGACGCCTTGGAAGAATGAGGCATTGTGTTCAAGGTCAAGGTGTGTTTACAAGCCGAAGCGGAGCGTATGTTTGAATACGTGAGCATCGGAAGTGTGAACACGACGCAGAGATTGGGCAAAAGGGCCATTTTTCGAGGCGTCAGTCAGTAATTCCAGAAATCGCGGTCTAAACTCCGATACTGTATTGCCTGGATCAGGTGGGGCATTTCGATGTTTTCCGATCCCTCGAGATCGGCGATGGTCCGGCTGACCTTGAGGATTCGGTCATGGGCGCGGGCCGAGAGGTTGAGCCTTTCCATGGCTTCCATAAGCCTTGTCGAGCAGGGCTTGTCGAGCGGGCAGAACCGCTTGATGAGCCTGGTGGTCATCTGGGCGTTAGCGTGAATCCCCGGGGCGTTCCCTTCCGCGAACCGTTTTGACTGAGCTTCCCGGGCTTTGATAACCCTGTTGCGGATTACCTCGGAGCTTTCTCCCCTGTTTCCTGAAAACAACTCCTGATTATCGACTTTCGGGACGTCGATATGGATATCGATCCGGTCGAGCAGCGGACCGGAGATTTTCGACAGGTATCGCTGAATCTGCTGCGGCGTTGCGGTAAGATTGCCGTCCTGGTCTTTAAGCGCTCCGGCCGGGCTGGGGTTCATTGCCGCAACCAGCATGAAACATGCCGGGTAGTTGGTGCTGAGCGAGATGCGTGATACGGTTACCTCGTTATCCTCGAGCGGCTGGCGCAACACTTCGAGAGCGTTTCGGGTAAATTCCGGCAACTCGTCGAGAAAAAGCACCCCGTTGTGCGCGAGACTGACTTCACCGGGCCTTGCCATCGTGCCGCCCCCGATCAGCGCGACGTTGCTTGTGGTATGATGCGGGTTGCGGAAAGGGCGCCGGGTCATGAGAGGCTTGCCGTTGTGCAGCTTGTCGGCGACCGAGTATATTTTCGTTGTCTCCAGCGACTCCTCGAAATTGAGCGGAGGAAGGATGCCCGGCAGCGCTTTTGCCAGCAGGGTTTTGCCGCTGCCGGGCGGACCGATCATGATCAGGTTGTGGGCACCCGCCGCCGCGATCTCCATGGCTCTTTTAGCGGTTGCCTGGCCCTTGATATCGGCGAAATCAACCGGATACTCCGGATTTTCCTGAAACAGGCTTTTCACATCAACCTCCACGGGGCTGAATTTCGAGGGATCCCTGAGCAGCCCGATTGTTTCGAACAGCGTGTTCACACCGTATACCCTGACGGTCGATTGAGAGGCCGCTATGGCAACCGCGGCTTCTTCGGCATTGATTGTAGGGAGGATGATCCGTTCGATGTTTTCCCGGGCAGCCATCATGGCGATGGGCAGAGCGCCGTTGATCCGTCTCAGCGAACCGTCAAGCGCCAGTTCTCCGAGAATGAGCGTTCCTTCCAGTTTATGCTCTACTTCCTGCAGCGATCCAAGAAGACCGACGGCTATGGAAAGGTCGAACGCGGTGCCTTCTTTTTTTACGTCGGCAGGGGCAAGATTGACCGTGATTTTTTTCGGGGGAAGGTTGAATCCCGAGTTCTTGATTGCGGTGAGGATACGTTCCCGGCTTTCGCGAATGGCATTGTCCGGCAGGCCGACAACCGTGAAAGAGGGCAGCCCACCTGAAACGTTGGTTTCAACCTCTACTTTGAGGGCATCGATACCGACAAGTGCAGCTGCACAGAGCTGAGAGAGCATGGCCCGGATATTTGGGGATTACGGCATTCTTTCACCATGATAGATAGTAAAAAATCCGTAATTATCCATTTTTCGTGGTCTTATCCCGTGGATCTCAGTCCGCTTGCAATGGCGTTGACCGTGAGCAGAAGTTCAGGGAGCATTGCTTCGGCATCTTCCGCTCTTCCGGATGTTTTATGGTCCCGCCATCTTTTCAGAAGATCTATCTGCAGGCGATGAAGCTCGTTCAACCCTTCCCTGCGCATGTCGATAAAGCGGAAAACGTTGAAAAATTTCTCTTTGAGGGAGCCGCCATAGAATATATCGAGAAGCTTTTTCGTTCTGTTGTATTCGGTAATGATCAAACCATGAATTCTTTGCCGGGTTTCCTGGTGGTCGACAAGCATGGCATATTCCTGCATGATGACCGGATCAACGGTTGCAAAGATTGTTGCCACGTTACTGGCAATATAGCGGAGCGGGGCCCATGAAAAATCCGATTGCCGGACGATATCGAACGCATCCGGCTGCGTCTCGCGAAGGCGTTCCAGTGCCGTGCCGAAACCGTACCATCCGGAGATGGCGAAACGTGCCTGGTTCCAGCTGAATACCCAGGGAATTGCGCGCAGATCGTCGAGATTCTGCTTGCCGCTGCGGCGGGAGGGTCGGGAACCGATACTGCTTGATTCTATGATGTCGATCGGTGTTGCCTGGTGAAAAAAATCGAGCAATCCCTTTGAACCGATCAGTTGTCGGTAAGCATTGTTGCTTTCTTCAGCGAGAAAATCCGTGATCTGTTCGACGGGCAGAGTGTTTTTCCGGTTTTCACGATGGGCAAGCCGGGCTTCGGCTACACCGGCCATGAACAGCTCGAGGTTGTAGGTTGCACTGATCCTGTTTGCATATTTCTGGGCGATGGTTTCTCCCTGTTCGGTTACCCTGAGCCCGGCTTCCAGCGAAGAGTGGGGCTGTGCTCTGATGAATCGATGGGTCGGCCCGGCACCCCGGCTGATGCTGCCTCCGCGCCCGTGGAAGAAAAGAATGTCTGTTCCAAGTGCATTGCCGGTTTCAAGCAGTTTTTGTTCCGCCCTGTAGAGGTTCCAGAGGCTTGCAACGATCCCTCCGTCCTTGTTGCTGTCGCTGTAGCCCACCATAACCTGCTGCGCGGGTTTTTTTCTTCCCTGTTTCTGCTGCTGACAGGCGAGGCTCCGTATAGTAAGGGGATTTTCGAGAAAACCGCGGAGTATCGAAGGACTGTTTTTCAGATCGTCAATGGTTTCAAAAAGAGGAACGACAGGTATCATACACGCGTCACTTCCTTCGTGAGTCGTCATCAATCCGGCTTCTCTGGCAAAAAGATATATCACAAGCAGGTCGGAAACATTTCTGGTCATGCTGACGATTAGCGAACCGATTCCGTTGGGTCCATATCGCTTCATGTGATCGGCAAGTGTCCGGTAACACCGGAGCAGTGTTTCCGCTTCAGGCCCGACTGCCATATCGGGATGGGTGAAAGGGCGTGGAGAAAGAAGCTCGCGACTCAGGAATTCGATTCGCTTTTCTTCGTCCCAGTCAGGGTAATCCCCGCCATCCAGCCCGGCTGCTATCATAAGCTGGGAGAGGGCGAGATCGTGAAAACGGCTGTTCTGACGGATATCGAGTTTGCCGAGATAGAATCCAAAAGTCTTTACGATACGGTAAACAGGAGAGACATCATTTTTCGCAATGTCGCCTGCTCCGATGAGATGGAGAGATTCTCTGAGAAGGTTGAGATCGGAAAGCAGTTCACCACTGTTCCTGTAGGTTCCCCGAAGCTGCGTTTCTTCATATGATTCATGAAGGCCGGGTTCCGGTGGAAGTGCGGTTATCATCAGGTTGAGAAATTGACGCCAGGGCTCTTTCGGGTTTCTCGAAATCGCATGCTCTCCCTTTTCTCCGGTTTGCGTTTTCAGCTCCTCTATTCTTTGAGTCATTGCGGGTGTGGGAGACTGGAACCGTTCGGAAAGACTGAGTTTGGCTGCAAGCTCATGCAGGTGCTGATGAACCAGTTTCAGTGCATACCCCCGCATTTCAATCAGTGTTTGCCGCGTTACTTCGGGTGTCACGAAAGGATGGCCGTCACGGTCACCTCCTACCCAGCTGCCGAAACAGAGTTGTGGATAACTGCGCGGATCGTCCAGGACTTTGGTATCGTATCCGGCATTTTTCCAGGCCTGTATCAGCCTTTTGTCAAGCATGGGAAGAACCGATGGAAAGATGTTGTAGAGGTAATGAATGACATTTTGACGTTCTGCATCGACGGTTGGTTTTTCAAAAAAAATCTCTCCGGTTCTCCAGAGCCGTTCCATGACAACCTTGAGTTCCTTTCGGATATCTTCCCTTTCGGCCGGGGTCCACATCTGGTTTTCGAGCTTGACGAGAAGCAGGTAGAGCTCCCGGTGCTTTTCAAGTACCGTTCTCCGTTTTGCTTCGGTTGGATGAGCTGTCAGGACCGGTTCTACGGAGATCTGTGAAAGCTCCTCTGCTATTCGCGATTCATCTATGCCGAGTTCACGAAGATGCTTCAGAGCATCCCCCCAGAGACCGGAAAGCGAGTCGGTGCCTTCCCGGGTTTCGAGGTTTCGTCTTAGCTGGGCTGCAGAGTTTTCCTCAGCCATGTTCATAAGCTGGAAGACAATGGAGTATGCCTGAACCGCTCTTCCTGCATTGGGAAGGCTGTTCAGGGGTTTTTTCTCCTCTTTCCACGGGATGCGTTCTGCAAGCTGTATCTCACCGAAATCATGCAGGACTTCCCGGAAACACTCCAGGAGAAACTGAAAATCGACGTTTGCTTTTTCGTAGTCGATAACACTTGTCGTCGAGGTAATCATCAGGGGAATGAAAAATGGTGAATGGTGCAATGCTTGACGGTGAAAAATAACCAACGCAGAACTCTGCGCAAAGTTTGCAGTCATCCCGTTTTACAGGAGATGCTTTTCAGTTTAATAATACCGGCATGGGAGCTGTTAATTGGTTATTTTGTTTGTCGC